>JAQBUY010000053.1 GCA_027623775.1 Pseudomonadota bacterium | reverse complement strand
AAATAGACTTGTTAAATTTTAAAAGTGCTAAAATGAACTCTGAAAATAACTTATTTGATGTCAGTAATGAAATAGATAATTTAATGCTTAAGCTTTCTAATCTATTAGATATAGGTATAGAGTTTAATGAAGTTCAATTAGATTATGATGTAATTATCCCTGAATCTTTAATTAAAAAAAAACAATTATCTGACTTAATGAATTCTTCTTATGGTAAATACTTATCTTTTATGGAAAAAACTTACTTGCCAGAGATGAAGAAAAGTAAAAGTGATTTATACCCTAGCGTTGATTTTGGTTATGATTATAACGACACAAATAAATATAGCTCGACTATTGGGAACAGAAGTTCATCTTCAGTGTCTTTAACAGTAACAGTGCCCATCTTTAATGGCTTTAAAAAAGAAAATGATTTTGATATTAAAAAATATGAGTATGAAAAGAAAATTTTAGATCATAAAGAAATGGTAAAAGATTTTTATACTGATTATAAAGTTAACTTTAATAATTATAACAATACTTTAAATAAAATTAATTCACAAAAAATAATCGTTGAAAGTAATCAACTAAAACATGATAGTAGTAATATACTTTATAAAGCTAATCGGATAAATGCGAATGATTTAATCGACTCACAAGCATCACTCGATCAATCTATTAACGTATTGAACGAGTTAGAAATCGATTTAAAAAATTCAGCAATTAATATCATTATATATAATGGGGAATTTCCTAAAATCATAAATTAATGGATTGGGATAGACTTAAAACTTTTTATCATGTCGCTTCAGTTGGGAGTATCTCAAAAGCAATTCCTGTAATCAACTTAAGTCAATCGGCTATTACTAGACAAATTCAATCACTTGAAAATAGTTTAAAAACAAAACTTTTTAAACGCCATACAAAAGGATTAACATTAACCGAGCAAGGTAATATCTTATTTGAAGAAACAGAAAAAATATTTATTGATCTTAATTCTTTAGAGCGAAAAATTATAGAATTTAAAAAAACCCCATCAGGAAGTTTATCTATTAATACAACTGTTGGTTTTGGGTCCATGTGGTTAAGTCCGCGTATCAATCAATTTGTTCAAGATTATCCTGATATTAATTTAAAGCTGAACTATTCTGAAGATGAGCAGGATATGCTTAGACAGGATTATGATGTTGGCATATGGATGAGAAGACCTAAGCATTTAGATTTAATATCTAAACATATAGCAACAATTAAATATCACATCTATGGGTCTTCACAATATATCAATGAAATGGGAATGCCGCTAAGAAGGTCAGAATTAGCTAAGCACAGATTAATTACCTATGGATTAAAAGGGAAACCTTCTCCATTATCGGATACTAATTGGTTACTGAGAACCGGAATAAAAAAAGGATCTCCTATTAGAAAACCTCATGTTACCATTAATAATTTATATGGTTTATTAGTAGCTGTTGAAACAGGAGCTGGACTTGCCGCACTACCAGACTATATGGTTCAACATAAAGCTCATTTAGTTAAAATTTTACCTGAAATTGAAGGTCCTACTTATGAGGTCCATATGGTTTATCATGAAAACCTCAAAGGGAGTCTTAAAATTATAGCTTTTAGAGACTTCTTAATGAAAAAAATAGATGAGTGGAGATTTTAATAATCTTTTAAGCAGAAAACTTAATATTTAATGAATAGATGGAATTTTATTCATAAGTCAGTAGATTTATTAAAGTAAATACAATGCATAAGTTATTTAATATTTATAATTTTACAAAATTTCATATTAAAAAAGGTAATGGTTCTTATCTTTTTGATAGTAAAAATAAAAAATATTTAGATTTTTCAGCTGGAGTAGCTGTGAATTCACTAGGATATAATCATCCAATCATAAATAACTCCATTAAAGAGCAATTAAAAACAGGCATTATCCATTTATCGGGATCTCAACTACATAAATATAAAATTGATCTAGCTGATACACTCTCAAAAAATTCTAATAAGGGTGATGTCTTTTACTCTAATTCTGGTGCTGAAAGTATTGAAACTGCTATTAAAGTAGCAAGATCATTTGGCAGTAAAAATAATAAATCACAAATTATAAGTATGACTTCATCATTCCATGGAAGAACTATCGGAGCTTTATCTGTCGGATATAATAAAAAATATAAATCTAATATAGGGCCTATACCTGGAGATGTTCTATTTTGTAATTTTAATGATTCACTAGATTTAAAGAAAAAAATTAATCCAAAAAAAACAATAGCTATATTAATTGAGTTTGTTCAAGGTGATGGTGGCGTTAATATCTGCACAAAAGAGTTTGCTAAAACAATTCAAGATATTTGCAACAAACATAAAATATTATTAATAGCTGATGAAATTCAAGCAGGAGCTGGAAGAACTGGAAAAATGTTTGCTTATAAAAATTACCCCGTATCTCCAGATATTATTACAATGGCTAAAGGACTTGGTTCAGGAATACCTATAGGAGCTACTATTATAAAAAAAAATATTAGTAAAATATTTCAAAAAGGGTTCCACGGATCTACTTACGGTGGAGGAATGCTACAAACAAGAATAGCATTAAATGTTTTTAATTTTATTAATAAAAAACCATTTTTAAATTCTATTTTATTAAAATCCAAAGTGCTGGAATTAAAACTAATAGAAATTCAAAAAGAACATATCGATAAAATTAAGGAAATTAGAATAATGGGCCTTATTTGTGGAATCGAATTTTATGATGCAAAATATGCAAAACTTTTGTTTAAAAATTTAATAGAAAAAGGTTTAATTACAACACTTGTTCAATCCAATACTATTCGAATTACACCGCCACTAACGATTACAAAAAGTGAAATTCTCTCTGGAATTAAAATATTATCTAATAGTCTAAATTCTTAGATTGAAATACAGTACCTATTCCATCTTCAGTTTCTAATTCAGTTAAAAGGGCATCTTTAATTTGACCACTAATAATATGTATTTTATCAACTCCTCTATTCACTGCATCTAAAGAGTTTTCAACTTTAACTACCATTCCCTCTTTAATAATCTCTTTATTGATAAGATCGGATGCAATTTGATCATTTATTATAGAAATTCTAGATCCATCATGGTTTTGAACATAAGGGACATCAGAAATAAAAACTAATTTAGATGCTTTTAAATTAACAGCTAGTTCTTTAGCTATGGTATCTGCATTAACATTCAGAACATCACTATTATTTTTATCCAATACTAAACTTGGCATCACAACCAAATCATGATCTTTGAAAAGTTTTTGAATTTCAAGTGCGTCTATCATGAAAATATCACCCACTAGTCCGAAATCAATATTATTTTTAATCTCTCTTTTTTTTGCAATAATAAAATCTTTTTTAGCAATAGGAATAGGGAAACTTCTGATGTTATATTTTGAACAAAGGGAAAAAATATCAATTAATATTTGACCAGATATTTTTTTTGCTGCCTCTATTTCAATAGAAGTAGTGACTCTTCTACCATTAATTTTTGTAGATTCAGTATTATGAACTTCCTTAATATAATTATCTAATTGTCTTCCAAACCCAAAAACTAATACCACTTTTAGTTTAGTTATAGTTGAAATTAATTTTTTAATATTCTCCACAACATTAGAAATATTTTCCTGATTATCACAAATTTTACCACTTACTTTGATAATCAAAGTAGAATTTTGAAGTATTGATTGATAGTAATTTTCTTTTTTAATCATTTTTCATAAATAGAAGGGTATTAAAGACCCTACTCCCTCATTAATTGGTAAATTGTACATTAAGTTAAAGCATTCTACTGCATTTCCAGAAGCCCCCTTCATTAAGTTATCTAAACTAGCTTGAATAATAACATTATTACCAGCGCCTTGTATGATCGAGATATCACAGTAATTAGATCCAACAACATTTGTTAAATTCACCTGATCTTGAAGTCTAATAAAACCTTCTTTAGAAAATTTTGAATAAAACTTAGATGTCAAATCCTCTAATGAATATTTGGAATCTAATGTTAAATGCGCAGTAAGGAAAATACCTCTAACAAAAGGTCCTGATGTAGGGACAAAACTTAAAGAATCTTTTAAATTTGGATAAGATTGAATGATTTCAGCTAAGTGCCTATGAGTATTGATACCGTAAGAAAACATATCTTTAGATCTAGTTGAATGATGGTTTTTTATAGTGGGTTCTTTACCACCTCCGCTAGAACCAGTAATCGCAGTTATAGATGCAGAAGTGATGACTTCACTAAAAGGTAATAAAGCTAATTGGGTGCATAAAGCAAAACAACCTGGATTTGCAATATTATGCGCACTCTTAATTTCTTCAGAATTTTTTTCTATAAAGCCGTATATGAATTTTTTTTGAATATCTTCATTCATATCATGATTATAATATTGTGAATACAGTGACTTATTAGAAATTCTTGAGTCAGAACTTAAATCAATTATTTTAACTTTTCCTATAAGCTGCTTAACATAATCATAAGATTGACCATGAGGTAATGATAAAAACACACAGTCTAAATTTTGAAAATCCGAAATATCAGATGAAAGAGTTTCATTTAGAGAGGTATTCATTAAATGCTTAAATTCATCTTCAATTAATTCATCTCTTTTAAAAATAGATTTAATTTTAATATGAGGGTGAGCTTTTAATATTCTGATTAGTTCTAAGCCTAAATAACCATTCGCCCCTATTATTCCAACATTAATCATCAGATTTAACCTTATTAATTATTTTAGCAAAAATATTAGCATGATTGGCATTATTATAAATATTTAGATATTCTGACTTAACTGGTCCAAATTTAGATAAAGATTCACGAAAAGCTGTAACATTATTTGTTACTGGACCACTAATGATAATCAGGGAATCCTTAAAGCCAAAATCATTAAGATTTTCTAATATATTAACCGCTCCGGAAACATCATAAGCACAAATTACGATAATCTTAATATTTTTAGAAATTTCTTTATTTTCAATGATTTCTTTAGTTCCATACTGACCATGATAGCCATCGCCCAGTTCAATAAAAACTATATCATTATCTTTAGAAGCTTTATTGACAATAGATATTGAAGATTCAATGACTTGTTCTTGATTAATAAGACAAGTACTAGGTAGTCCATAGTCTACAAAATCAAATACGCTATTGGCTCCACTGTCTTCATAAGAATATAAATCTTTCTGAGAAGCAGTGCCAGCAAGTTTACAAGCACTTATTTTTTCAATATAATTAGATAAAGATTTAATTAAAAAAGAAGTAACGGTGGTTTTTCCCGAATCAATACCTGTGCCAAGAACGGCAACTAATGGCTTATTAATATTTGAAATATCTTTATCTATCGTAATAAAATCTCTTAAATTCAATAACTTACCAGAAGTATCTGATATAGAACCTAAAAGTTCACATTCAGTTGCTGAGCCTAATAAAACATTATGGTCTTTACTTAAACCTATAACGCCTCCAAGGTTAAGAAGGTTAATTTTATCAAATTTATTTAAATCTTCTGGTACATAACCACACATCCCTGTAGAGGCCAACCTGTTACCAAGAACACCGATAACAATGTCACCCTCTGATAATTCTACATTTCTACCTGAGGAAAGCTCTAATTTATTATAATTTTGATTAACAGATATAACTTTCACTGCAACAATAGAGCCAATTTCTGAAGCCACATCATCAGCAATGTCATAATTCGCTATGTCACTTACATGCTTAAGTACAGAACCTATTTTTTTAGTTTTAATCATTTGAGGTTGTTTTTTATATTACCATAAAAAATATAAGCAATACTTAATTTAATTAGAGAAGCATTTTCTTTATATTTTTAGCGGTTTGTCTAATCCTTTGTTCATTTTCAACTAATCCAATTCGAATAAAACCCTCTCCATATTCACCAAAAGCTATGCCTGGAGCTACAGCCACATGAGCTTTAGTCATTAAGTCTTTCGCAAATTTTAGTGAGCCCTTTTTTTCATATTTTTTAGGTATGGGTGCCCAAGCAAACATACTAGCCTCAGGTGATGGGATATGCCACCCAGCTCTCCCCATAGATTCAATTAAAACATCTCTTCGACTTTGATAAATACTTCTAATTTCTGAAACGCATTGTTGAGGTCCGTTAAGAGCGGTAGCAGCTGCTACCTGAACAGGAGTAAAAGCTCCATAGTCAAGGTAAGATTTTATTTTCGTTAAAGCACTAATTAATTTTTGATTTCCAACAGCAAAGCCTATTCTCCATCCTGCCATTGCATAAGTTTTAGACATAGAAGTAAATTCTACAGCTATATTTTTTGCATTCTTGACCTGAAGGATAGATGGCGGAGGTTTACCGTCAAAATAAATCTCAGCATAAGCTAAATCAGAGAGAATATAAGTTTTATTTTTACGAGCAATTTTCACAACTTCCTCATAAAAATCTAAACCTACAACTTGAGCTGTTGGGTTAGAAGGAAAAGAAACAATCAAAGCAACAGGTTTTGGAGAGGAATGTCTGATATAAAGATCTAGTCTTTCTAAAAATAATTCTGGTTTAAAAATACCATTATCCATAGTAGGCAAATGTCTAAGAGACGCTCCAGCAATAATAAAACCGTAAGGATGTATCGGATAAGAAGGATTAGGAGATAGTATAATATCACCAGGAGATGTTATAGCTTGAGCTAAATTAGCTAGACCTTCTTTTGATCCTAAAGTTACTATAACTTCTTTCTCGGGATCTAAGTCGACATTAAATCTTCTTTTATAATATTCTGATTGAGCTTTTCTTAAACCGGGAATTCCTCTACTAACTGAGTATCTTCCTGTTCCAGGTTTAACAACAGTTTCTTTCAATTTTTCAATAATATGTGAAGGGGTTGGCATATCGGGATTACCCATACCAAAATCAATAATATCCTCACCTTTTGATCTTAACTCTGCCTTAATACGGTTTAGTTCTGAAAAAACATACGGAGGTAATCTTTTGATACGGTCAAAATCTTTAGACATCGTTAATCAAGATAAGAACAGCAGTAATTTGTGATTCGATTAACTTTTACTTTAAAAGAGCTATTGACAGGAACCTCAAAAGACATTCCTTCTTTATAATTTTTCCACTCACTCTCACCGTTTAATAAAACCTCAAGTTCACCAGTTGTTATTTCCATAATTTCTTTTTTAGATGCATTGAATTCGTATTCACCAATAAGCATTAGCCCTAAGGTTTTAATCGAACCATCATCAAAGATAATATTTCTACTACTAACATTTCCATCGAAATAGACATTTGAAGTTTTCTCTACTGTTACGTTTTTAAATTTCATTTTATCTTATCCATTGATAGCAGAAATAAAAGAATTTATAAATATAAATCTAATAATGTGGCGGTGGTGGGTCTTCATCTGTATTTGATGCCCCTATATTATTTTCAATACTTTCTATCTTGGATTTAAGTTTTCTTATTTCACTTTTTTGGTTAATTATTTCTTTTTGTTGAGAGTAGAGTTCATCACTCATCTGCGATAATTCGTGCTGAAGAAAAGTAACTTGCTCTTCTAATTTTTTAATTAAATCAATCATTTATCTATTTTTCATATTAGTAAAAAAATAATCTCTATCATTTTTTTGTATAAGTATAAAATTTAATTTTTTTAAATAATTACCTATAGTTTCATTATTTTCATTATTCTCAACTTGTAAAAAACAATAATTATTTGATAAAATTTTATTCATACCTTTTAGAACATTAATATCATGGCCTTCAGTATCACATTTAATATATATGTTTTTATTTTTAAACTCTAAAA
>JAQBUY010000052.1 GCA_027623775.1 Pseudomonadota bacterium | reverse complement strand
GTCTCGGTTTTAGGAAAAATAATTTAATAAAAAAATATAAAACTAAAGAAATTTATAAAATTTTGTCTGAAATGAAATTATTCTTTGATAAAAAAAAACTACTAAACAAAAATAAACTAATAAAGACCTAGTATATCTCTTAACTTATAATAACTCATAGCCAAAACTAGCAGTGGAGTATCAAGGATGCCTGCTCCAGGAAACTTAGAGTGTGTAATTTTTGAAAAAAGATCAAAATATGCTGTTTGCCCATGAATAGTTTGCGCCAATACTTTTCCCACCAAAGTAGTTAATGCAACGCCATGGCCAGAATAACCTTGAGCAAATATAATATTAGGATCAAGTCTGCCTATATGGGGTAATCTATTTTGAGTAATTGCCACATGCCCACTCCAACTACATATTGATTCATATTTCTCTAATCCTGGCATAATTTTTTTAATAATATTTTTTAAAGATTTCTCAACATCTATTGGATCTACATTAGAATAACTAACTCTTCCACCAAAAATTAAATTATTATGAGAATTTAATCTGAAATAATTAAGAACAAAGAACATATCTGAAATAGCAATCGGTTTTTCAAAAAATTCTTTTAAAATTTTATCAGGTAAAGCTTCAAGAGCAGTGACGTAGGTTTTAACTGGCATAATGTTAGACCTCAAAACTTTGCTTAAATTACCAATATATGCATTACAGCTTAAAACCAGATTATCAGCTGTGATGATAATATTATTTGAAGTTTTAATTTGAACTTTACTATCTGAGGTATAGGAACTCACTTCCACATCTTCATAAATTGAAAGATTTTGATTTTTTAATGCCTCTTTGGCAAGACCTAGACAATAATTAAGAGGATGTATTTGAGAGCACATCCTGTCATAAACAGCCGATTGATAAAAAGGTGTTCTAAATTTTTCATTTAACTCTTTTTTATTAAGAAATACTGAATCTTTATAATTATATTTTTTTTCTAATTCTGACTGATATTGATGCAAAGACCTCTCATGTCGATTAGAAGCTGCTGCACGCAAAAAACCTTCTATGAGATCACAATCAATATTATGTTTTTTTATATTTTTTTTTACTTCTTTAACAGCATCTACTGAAAAGTCCCATAATACCTTTTCATCTTGTTTGGATATATTCTTCTGACCACTAAAAGTATCTGATGAATAGCCATGTATAAGCTGACCTCCATTCCTACCAGATGCCCCCCAACCTACTTTATTTTTCTCTAAAACTACGATTTTTAAGGATGGATCTAAATTACTTAAATAATAAGCAGTAGAAATGCCAGTTAAACCGCCACCCACTATACAAACATCACATTGTATAGATTCATTTAATTTGCTAGAATTTATCTTGTATGATTTTGTACGTGTATAATAATTATCTGAATAATTCATCTAATACATAAACTAACAAATTTTTCTAAAATAGGAATAGATATGATAAAATATATTGATTGGCTTAAAAAAAATAAAATAACTGAGGTGGAGTGTATGATTCCAGATAATTCAGGAATACCTAGAGGAAAAATTTTACCAACTAGTAATTTTTTAAATGCTTTGAGTAATAACGGATTAAGACTTCCTCTTGGTCTTTTTAAAATGTCTGTTTCAAGGAGCGTTTCATATTCAATAGACGATCAATTGTTAAATCCTACGGATGGAGATTTTATATTAAAACCTGATTTTAAAACTCTAAGAAAAGTTCCTTGGTACTCTGAACCTACCGCACAAATTATTTGTGATGCTGTAGATAATAAAGGTAATGAAATTGAAGTTTATTCAAGAGGAATTTTAAAAAAAGTTTTAAATCTATATAAAAAAAAAGGGTTACGTCCAATTGTAGCTCCTGAAATTGAATTTTATCTAGTTAAAAAAAATAATGATCCCGATATTCCTTTAGAATCACCAGCTGGACTTTCAGGAAGAGTAGAAAAAGGCAATCAATCATATGGTATTGATGCTGTAAATGACTTTGACCATATTATTGAAGATTTATACGACTACTGTGAAGCACAAAACCTTGATGTTGAAACTATTAATCACGAAGAAGGTCCCGCTCAAATGGAAATAAATTTTAAACATGGCGATCCTTTAGAAATAGCAGATCAAGTATTTTTATTTAAAAGAACATTAAGGCAGGCAGCACTTAAACATAATTTATTTGCAACATTTATGGCTAAACCCATGCAAAATGCACCTGGTAACTCTATGCATATTCACCAATCTATTTTAGATAAAAAAGGTAATTCGATATTTGCGGATTCAAAATTAAAGCCTAGTATAATGTTTAATCATTATATAGGAGGTTTGCAAAAATTTACAAAAGTATTAATGCCCTTAATAGCTCCTAATGTTAATTCCTATAAAAGATTATTAGGCTATTTTGAAGAAGGCACACCTTTTAATCTAAATTGGGGTTATGAGAATAGAACTTGTGGTTTTAGAATTCCAAGTTATAGCGTAGCTAGTCAACTAAGAATTGAAAATCGTTTACCAGGATCTGATGTTAATCCATATTTAGCAATTGCAGCAACGCTTACAGCTGGATTGCTAGGCATTAATAATAAATTAGAACCTACTGGAGAAACTAAAAAAAATGCCTACAATGTAAATTTATCCTTACCTGAAACTATGACAATCGCATTAGATTTATTTTCCAGATCTAAAGAAATTAAAGAGATCTATGGTGATATTTTTATTGAACTTTTTTGTGCTATTAAAGAATTAGAGGTGGGTGAATACAATAAAATTGTTACTTCTTGGGAAAGAGAATATCTTTTAATTAACGTCTAATTTATTTCTAGTCTTTATATAATAGCCTATCGCAATTGTTACGATGACTAACATAATTACAGCTGAAAGAGCATTAACTTCTGGACTTAAACCCATTCTCACTTTTGAAAAAACTACAATAGGTAATGTATTAGCACCTGGTCCAGTGGTGAAGCTAGCAATCACTAAATCATCAAGTGACAATGTAAAGGCAAGAAGCCAACCAGAAATAATTGATGGTAAAATTACAGGAAGAGTAACTTTCCAAATGACACTATTAGGAACAGCGCCTAAATCTTGAGCTGCCTCTTCTATACTTTTATTAAAACTACTGAGTCTTGCCTGAATTATAACAGCAACAAAAGCTACAGAAAAAGTAATATGAGAAATCAATACAGTTAGCTGACCTTTTGAAGAAGGTAGTCCAAATAAATTATTTGCTGATATAAAAAATAAAAGCAGAGAAAGTCCTAATATTATTTCTGGCATGACTAATGGAGCTGTACTAATAAAAATAAAAAAAGATCTAAAGGGGATTTTTGATATTCTAGCTAACGAATATCCTGCCATCACACCTAGTAATGTAGCGAAGGTAGCAGATATTGAAGCAATTTTTATACTAATATAAAATGCTTCAAGAATTTGTTCGTTTTTAAAAAGTTCAACATACCATTTTAATGAAAAGCCTTTCCATACCATAACTCTTTTGCTTTCATTAAAAGAATAAATTATTAAAGTAAATATAGGAAAATAAAGAAAAGCAAAACCAAAACCCAATAAAATATATTTTAAAAAGGATTTATTCATTTTTAAAATTATATTTAGAATAAGATATTTGAAAAATTACTATAGGAATTATTAAAAATAATATTCCTGACATTGCTAAAGCACTCGCTACCGGCCAATCACGATTAACAAAAAATTCATTCCAAATGATTTTTCCAAAATATAATTTATCACTTCCGCCTAGTAATTCTGGAATAACAAACTCTCCAACAACGGGAATAAATACCAACATGCATCCTGCTATAATTCCAGGAAGAGATAATGGTAAAATGACTTTAAAAAAAGTATTAATATTTCTAGAACCTAAATCATGAGCGGCATCTATGAATCTCAGGTCAAATTTTACCAAGTAACCATAAAGAGGTAAAATCATAAAAGGAAGATAAGTATAAACAACACCAAGTATTACAGCATAATGATTATGAAGAAGTGATAAGGGTTCAGTTATTATACCAAATTTCATAAGAATCATATTTAAAATGCCATTACCTTGAAGTAAGACTTTCCAAGCATAAACTCTCAATAAAAAGGATGTCCAGAAAGGAATAATCAATAATATTAATAATAAATTTCTAGTTTTTGGTTTTGATTTAGCTACATAAAAAGCAATAGGATAGCCGATAATCAAACATATTAAAGTTGAAGTAAAAGCAAGAGATAATGAGTTCAGATAAGATTGTAAATAAAAAAAATCAGAAAAAATAAAAGCATAATTACCGGAAGTAATATTTATGATGAAATTTCCTGTTACTTCATCAGTTGTCAATATGTCTTTATAGGGAGGCATACCCCATTCAGATACTGACAAAGATATTTTCATAATAATTGCAAGAGGAATAAAGAAAAAAGCAACTAACCAAAAATAAGGCGTAAAAACAAACCAAAATTTAAAATTTTTTAAAATAGATATCATCTAAAGTAAGAAGATTGCTTCTTTATCCCAAGAGCAATCAACAACATCATCCCATTTAATATTTAAATTTTCAGAAATAAAATTATTAGTTTGAAACACATAAAAGTGAAAATTATTACTTTCAATTAAATATTTTGTATAACTTCCAAGATAAGCCACTTCCTTAACAGTCCCTTTACAAGAGTTTACGGAACTAACTTTTTTATCAATTGTTGATTTCGTAATATAAATTTTTTCAGGTCTAATTAAGCATTTAGATGAAATTTTATTTATTGAAGTTTCAATTTCTATATCTAAATCTAATGATGTATAAAAATTTTTCTTTTTTTGGTTATTTTCAATACTAATTATATTTGCCGTCCCTATGAATTTTGCAATATATTCATTGTTTGGTTTTTCATATATTTCGACTGGGTTGCCTATTTGTAGAATATTGCCTTCTTGCATAATAGCCATCCTATCTGACAAAGACATGGCTTCTTCCTGATCATGTGTAACAATAATAAAAGTTATACCCAGCTTATATTGAAGATTAACAAGCTGGAATTGTGTTTGAATTCTTAATTTCTTATCTAGTGCAGCTAAAGGCTCGTCTAATAATAATAGTTTTGGTTTTTTAACTAAGCATCTTGCTAGAGCTACTCTCTGCTGTTGCCCACCTGAAATTTCATCTACTTTTCTTTTCTCAAGTCCGTTCAATTCTAAAAGATTAATAATTTCTTCTGTCTTATTAATGATTTCATTTTTCTCTAAATGATCTTCTTTTAATCCAAATGAAATGTTATTAAAAACATTTAAATGTGGGAATAACGCATAACTTTGAAACATGATATTAAGAGGTCTTTTATATGCTGGTAAATCCGTAATATCTTCGCCATCAAGAAATATTTTTCCTGAGTCTGGTTTTTCAAATCCAGCTATAATTCTTAGTAGGGTTGACTTTCCGCAACCTGAAGATCCTAAAAGACTAAATAATTCTGATTTTTTTATAGTTAGAGATACGTTATTTAGAGCCTTCACATCATCAAAAGATTTAGAGACATTTTCAATATATAAAAACGAGTCTTTCATAATGCAGATATTAGAGCGCCCCACAATATATTTGTAAAGCGCTCTAACAAATTACTTAATTAATTAGCAGCTTTGAAATTATTAAATACTCGTGAAGATATTCTAGCCTTTTGGGGAGTGTCTGCTATATCAGCAAATAACACCTTTAAAGTCTCCTCTGTAGGATAAATTGCTGGATCCTCAAGTATCTCCGCATCAATTAACCCTTCAGTTGAATTAGCTACTAAATTTGGATTAGAATACCAGACATAGTTTGTGATTTCAGCTACAACTTCCGGTCTTAAGATGTAATTAATAAATTTATGAGCGTTATCAACATTACGTGCATCGGCAGGAATACCCATCATATCAAACCAGATAACAGTTCCTTCACTAGGAATTGAATACCATGCTTCAACATCATCGGCTGCTTCATCGGCAGCTAAGAATACATCACCCGACCATCCAACAGCTAAACAAATTTCTCCATTTGCTAAGTCATCAATATACTGTGAAGAATCGAAATATTTAATATAAGGACGAATATTTTTTAACATTTCTAACGCTTCTTCATTCGCTTTAGTATTTTCTGTATTCGGATCATGACCTAGATAATTTAGAGCGATCTCCATTATTTCACTTGGAGCATCTAACATAGCAACTCCACAGTCAGCATATTTAGAGATTTCATCGGGATTAAAAATTAAATCCCAACTCTCAACATCTCCTCCTCTTTCTTCAACTGCTGCAACGTTATAACCGATACCTGTTGTACCATACATATAGTTAACTGAGTAAAGGCCTCCTGGATCATGAGCATCAATTTTTTCTAATACTTTTGGATCAAGGTTTGATAAATTTGGAATTTTAGATTTATCTAATTTTTGAAATACACCTGCTTTAATTTGATTTTCTAAAAATGAACCTGAAGGTACGACAATATCATATCCACTATTGCCAGCTAATAATTTAGCTTCAAGCACTTCGTTAGAATCAAAAACATCATAAGTTACATCAATACCTGTTTCTGCTTCAAAGTTTGCAATTGTATCTTCAGCAATATAATCAGACCAATTATATATAAATAATTCTTCTTTCGCATGTATAGCAAAAGGAATAGCTAAACTCATAAGAATAATAAAAGTTTTTTTCATGACATCGTCCTCCCTAATAATTGTTTTATTATACTAATCTAGTTTTTTTCAAAAATCACAAATTTTTTTATATAAATCAGGTCTTCTATCTCGAAAATTTCCCCAAGATTCCCTATACTTCTTAATTTCATCGATATTGAAGTCGTGAGTATTAATACCCTCTTCGGTCTCATTCATTTGCGATACTATACTTCCGATATGGTCGATAATTATAGAATTACCATAAAAGTTAACCTTTATGTCCTTTTCGCTTTCGGTCCCTATTCTATTTGATGCTATAATAGGAATTTGATTAGCAGCGGCATGACCCACCATTACATTCGTCCAATGTTTTCTTGAATCTAAACTAGGATCTTGTGGCTCCGAGCCAATGGCTGTCGGATAAAATAAAAGTTCTGCACCTTGCATAGTTAAAATTCTCGCGCATTCAGGAAACCATTGATCCCAACATATAGCACATCCTATTGTGGCAAACTTAGTTTTAAAAACTTTAAAACCAGTATCTCCTGGAGAAAAATAAAACTTCTCATTATAACCTGGGCCTTCTGGTATATGGGATTTCCTATAAACATCACTTAAAGAACCATTGGCATCAATCACTATCAAAGAATTAAAATATTTATCCTGATACTTTTCAAAAAAGCTTATAGGGATAACCATATTATTAGCTTTGCAAAAATTTGAAAATTTTTGAAATATTGAATGGTCAGGAAATTCTATCGCAAGATTAAAAAAATCATTATTCTTAGTTGAACAAAAATATTCAGTTTGAAATAATTCTTGAAATAATAATATATCTACATTTTGAGCAGAGGCATTTTCTGCAATTTCTAAAGCTTTATTCACATTTGCATCAAAACTATCTTTTAAACAAACGAACTGTGAGTTAGCTACTTTAATCATTTATATTTTTGGTACATTCATAGTAACACAATGGATATTACCTCCTCCAATATTAATGTTTCTCGTATCAATCATTATAATAGATTTTTTTGGAAATACTGATGAAAATATTTCATAAACTATCTGATCTTGAGGAACCATAAATTTTGGTAAAATAATTTTATTTTCAGTAAAATAAAAATTGATATATGAGGAAACTAATTTTTTTCCATTGAAAATTATTGGATCTGGAATTGGGATATCTATTATATTAGCAGCATCCTTA
>JAQBUY010000051.1 GCA_027623775.1 Pseudomonadota bacterium | reverse complement strand
ATAAACCATATATTATACATAGACAAAATAGTCATACCAAGAATCTCATTACTTTTAAAAAGATGATGAATATAAGCTTTAGAATAATCTCTACCTATATTAATTTCAGAACTTTCATCTAGAGGAGAATGATCGTTTTTAAAAGAAGAATTATTAAAATTAATACCTTTTTTCTTATTCTTAGAAAGAATAACACCATGTCTGGCAATTCTTGTTGGAGATACACAATCAAATGTATCAAACCCTCTGGACACACCCTCTAAAATATCATCTAGACCACCTATTCCTAATACATGTACGGGTCTTGAACTATCAATAGATGAGGAGCAAAAATCAAATACCTCATACATCTGTTCTTTAGTCCCCCCTAAAGAGCCTCCAATGGCAAGTCCATCGAAATTCATTGAACATATTTCTTCGCAAGCCTGTTTACGCAAATCCCTATAAACTCCCCCTTGAATAATTCCATAGAGTCTTTGTTTTCCAGCAGAACCATTTTCAGCAACATATTTCCTGTTATCTGATTTAAAATTCTCCATACATCTTTTAGCCCATCTATGTGTCATATGCATTGATTTTTCAGTATAATTTTTATCAACATTGTAAGGTGTGCACTCATCTAAAACAAAAATCAGATCAGCACCAAGATCTCTTTGTATATCAATAGACTTTTCCGGGGTTAACAAAATTTTATCACCGTTTAAATAATTTTTAAAAGAGGCTCCCTCCTCCGTAATCTTTAATAAGGATTTATTTCTTCCAGTAATGTTTTTTCCTTTAATTTCTTCAGAAACAGAGCCATGACCAAGAGAAAATATCTGATAACCTCCACTATCAGTCATCATAGGGCCATTCCAATTTGTGAATTTTTGCAATCCTCCTGAGTTAGCAATAACTTCCGGTCCAGGCTGAAGCATTAAATGATAAGTGTTTGAAAGAATGATTTGAGTATTCGTCTCTATTAAACTTGAAGGCAGGACTCCTTTAACAGTTGCCTTCGTGCCACAAAAGATAAAAGCAGGTGTCTCTAAATTTCCATGTACTGTTTTAAGAACGCCTACTCTAGCTTTAGAATTTTGGTCCTGACTGATTACATCAAAAAAATTATTCACCTTTTTTAATAAAATATTTTGCCAAATATATTACAGGGGTATCCATTAGACTAAGTAAAATTCTCAGTAGATAAATACCTAACCCGTATGAAATTAATAAATCCATAATAGGGACCGGATTGGAAGATAATAAATTAAAAGCAAGAATACTAAATACTAAATTATCAATAAACTGAGAAATACATGTAGAGATATTGTTTCTAAACCATAATGCAGTTGTGAACTTTTTTTTTATGAAATCAAAAATAAATACATCCAATTTTTGACTAATAAAAAAAGCTGAAATGCTCCCTACTATAATTGGGAACTGGGGTAGAAAAAGAGTCTGTATAGAATTATGCATATCTAAACTCCATGACCATTCTGGGTAACTTTCTATATTTACCGGACTAAAAGAAATTGTAAAAAACATTATAATAGTTGAAAATAAATAAGCTGAAATTCCAATATAAATACATTTTGTTGCACTTTCTTTTCCATAATATTCACTAAGAATGTCTGTACATAAAAATATCGATATAAATAAAATTGTTCCTAATGCCATTGGTTCAGGAAAAAATGGAAATTCTATAACTTTTAAAACTTGTATATTTGATAAGAAAATTGCCATCGCAACATAAACATAAATACCTGACTTACCATAATATTTGAGAGCTAGTAATATACAAATATAACAAAAAATTATTTGAATAATCCAAATACTAATTACTGGAAAATGATTTAAATATAGGATTAAATTTAAGAAAAAGCTTTCAAGCATTAGTTAGCTAAAGAGCTAACATTTTTCTCAATTAATTTTTTTATTTTTGTAGCTTTATCAGTTAATTTTCTTGAATTCATTTTAGAGAGAAATCCATCTAATCCACCGTACTTATCTACAGTTCTCAATGTAGAGGCAGCAATTCTTAATCTAAAATTTTTGTTCAATACATCACTTCTTAAAGTAACTTTATTTAAATTAACCATAAACCTTCTTTTGCTTTTAATATTGGAGTGACTGACATTATGTCCAGTCTGATGTATTTTACCTGTTAAATCGCAACTTCTAGACATGAGATGATTTTATAATACACTTCAGTATTGAATACAATACCTTGATGTTAAAATTTAAGCATAAATTGATAATATTTTGGTTTAAATTGACTCAAATACCATTTTAAGCGTTCTGAATCCTTGATATCCGATCTATGTATGCCATTTCCAATAAAAAGTGAGTCAAAACCTTGATTCATAGCACCAAGAATATCGTGGTTAAAAGAATCACCAATAACTAAAACTTTTTTAGGTGATTGGATCTTACAATAATCAATAATATTAGAATATATTGGATTATAAGGTTTGCCGTATCGATGAACAGTACCACCTATATCTTCATAAAGTTGAGCTATTGTGCCCCCACACATTTCAAGAATACCCTTATCATCTACTTGAAAATCTGGATTTGTACAAACTAAAGGAATTTTAAGATCCATCATTATCTTTAAATCATCAGTGAAATCAAAAAGATTACTACCGGAAGCAATGTCTGCAATTAAAGAAAAATTAGCATTTTTTAAATTTTTAACTGTTTTGAGATTAAACATTTTAACTTTATCTTCTGATAAAGACATTGGGTAACATTTTTCACCATATTTTTTAAAAATGTCTTTAGAAAATGAATCAAAAGCAATTTGACCACTTGTAATAGTGTAATCGTAAAGATCATCATCAATACCTAATTTTTTTAAATTTTGAATTGAGTATTTTGTTAGTTTTGATGAATTTGAAACTAATATATTTTTTTTTCCAATTGATTTGAGATTTTTAAGACAATTTTTGGAATCTTCAAATGCATTTAAACCATTATGCAAAACCCCCCACTGATCAAATAAAAAATAATCATATTGGTAACATATGGACTTAATCGAAGTAATTTTTTTCATGCTTTAATTCCGATAATTTCAGAAATATTTTTATAGCCCATCTCTTGCACTATTTGAGATAAATCCTTGTTTAGTTTATCTACATAATAAGGGCCATTAAAAATAAAACTTGTGTAAAGCTGAATAAGTGAAGCTCCGTAATGCATTTTTTGTAAAATATCTTCTGCTGAAAAAACACCACCAACACCAATAATTTTTATTTTTCCTGAAGTTAATGTGTAAAAATCTCTAATTAAATCATTAGATTTTTGCAAAAGTGGCTTGCCACTCACCCCTCCTTTCAAATCAGTTCTAAGTAGGTTTTTGTTAATTGTCGTATTAGTTAAAATTAAACCCTCTATATCATTAGAAAGAGCAATTAAAGCTATATCTTTTTTATCTTGAGGTAAAATATCTGGAGAAATTTTAAATAAAATTGGAATTTTTGAATTATTCTCTTCTCTTAATTTACAAATACCTTTAACGATTCTATCAAAATTATTACTTTTAAGATTATCTCTTAGACCTGGCGTATTGGGAGATGAAAGATTGACAGTTATATAATCTCCAAATCTATATAAATCTTCAAAAAGTTTTTTTAAATCATCTAATATATCTTCGGTATTTTTATTATTACCTATATTGATACCTAGTACTCTATCTTTAGAATTATTTTTTATATTAGACTTTAAAATATTTTTTTTAAACTGATCTGAACCTTTATTATTAAATCCCAAAGAGTTGATTAAGGCTTTTTCACTATGAAAACGATGAATTCTTGGTTTTGGATTACCTTTTTGAGGTAAAGGTGTAACCGTTCCAACTTCTACAAAACTAAAACCTAAATTAAAAAGAGCATTAATGACTTCAGCATTTTTATCAAAACCTGCTGCTAAACCGATAGGAGTTTTGAAACCTCTTCCCCAAATTATTTGCTCAAGAACTTCATACTGTTGATGATTAATTTTAGGATATAAACCAAATTTGAAAGCATTAATTGATATATTATGGGCTAATTCTGGGTCAATTTTAGATAAAAAATAATGACCAAATTTATACATTTAATTTAGAATTAATTAAGTTAAGTGTTTTTTCTTTACTGTAAACTTTAATAAAGGATCCTAGGCGCGGTCCATTATCTTGACCAAAAACAACTTCATAAATTAGTTTAAAAAAATCTTTAATATTTTCTTTATAAATTGACTCTTTAGCTACGCTAAAAATAGCTGTCTGAAATTCATCAGCAGTTGAATTTTTATCAATTGATTCAATTTTATCTAGTACATTTTTAATTATTTGAGATTCTTCCTGATTTGGTTTTTTAAATTTAAGGTTAGGTTTAATAAAATCATTGAAATAATTAATTCCCTTAGAAATAAGATTTATTATTATATCTAGTTCAGTTTTTGAAAAATCGCTCTGATAATTTCTAAGTAAACCTAAAACAACAGTAGGATCATCTGTTTTACATACCGAAATAACGTTAAGAATTAAGCTATAATTTATTTTCGTATTAAATTTTATTTTATCTTCCTTATGAATATGCCAAACAGGATTATCTCCGTTAGTATTATCATCCGAGTATTTTAAAAGATGATTAAGATATTCGTCAGTATTTTTTGGAATAATATCAAAGTGTAATTTTTTAGCAGTAGTAGGTCTTTGAAACATAAATAAAGATAAACTCTCTTGATTTGAGTATTTTAGCCATTCATCAATACTAATTCCATTTCCAATGGACTTACTTATTTTTTGACCTTTATCATCTAAAAAAAGTTCATAAATTAAGTTAACGGGAGGTGGTGAGCCTAGTATTTTACAAATTTTAGATGAGAGAATGTAACTATCGGTCAAATCTTTACCGCACATCTCATAGTCAACTTCAAAAGCTGCCCATCTCATTGCCCAATCAACTTTCCATTGTAACTTACTGTCACCATTTAGAACTGAAGTTTCCATCGTTTTGTTTTCATGTCTGTAAATAACTGAATAATTATCTAAATTAATTTCTTCAATATTTACTTGAAGAATTTTTCCTGATTCTTTATCGATTGGGAAAAATGGACTATAAGTTTTTCTTCTATCTTCTCCTAAAGTAGGCAAAACGATATCTTTAATTTCTTCGTAATTAATTAATATTTTTTTGATTGTTTCGTTAAAAATTCCAGAATTGTAAGCTAGAGTTGAACTTTGAAATTCATAAGGTAATTGAAATTTATTTAAGAACTCTTGAAGCATATTATTATTATGATCTCCAAAACTATTGAATTTCTTAAAGGGATCAGGGACACTAGTTAATGGATAATCAATATAATTTTCAATTATCTCTTTATTTGGGATATTTTCCGGTACTTTTCTAAGCCCATCCATATCATCTGAAAATGCAATTAGTTTTGTTTTTTTACCTGTAAGTTTTTCAAAACAGAATCTGACCATATTGGTTCTTGATACTTCCCCAAAAGTTCCAATATGAGGTAATCCTGAAGGTCCGTAACCAGTTTCAAAAATTATCGTATCTTTAGAATCTCTTTGTTTGCTTTTTTGAATCTTTTTTGCTTCTTGGAAAGGCCATGATTTAAAATTTTCATAGGCCATTAAAATTTTGGCCCCAAAGTTAGTTTCATTCCATTTAATTCTTCAGAAAAAGTTAGTTGGCAAGTTAATCTTGAATTTTTTTTCACCTCATACGCTTGATCTAACATTGATTCCTCATCATCATCTGCTTTGTTTAACTTATCAAGCCATTCTTCATTTAAATAGCAGTGGCAAGTAGCACAAGCACAACACCCACTACAAATAGCCTCTAAATCCAAGCCTGCATCTCTAATAATTTCCATTATTGTAAATCCGGGAGTAGCCTCTAACTCATGTTCATGTCCGCTATGGTCTGTTACCAATATATTGTAATTCATTTG
Organism: Pseudomonadota bacterium; assembly: GCA_027623775.1. Classification (GTDB taxonomy): domain Bacteria; phylum Pseudomonadota; class Alphaproteobacteria; order HIMB59; family HIMB59; genus HIMB59. The sequence goes on along the minus strand of JAQBUY010000051.1, from coordinate 1,955 downwards.
TAGATATTCATTTTCAATTTATTTAATTGCGACTATATCTCTGTTTTAACATTTTGAAATATAAAATACTTTTCCTTTATGATTTTAGCAAGAGATAAGCATGTGTTGTTTTGGTTAATTAGTATGGCGACTCTAATTATCATCATGATTTCAGTTGGTGGATTAACGAGACTTACCGAGTCAGGTCTCTCTATAGTTAGTTGGGACCCCTTAATGGGGACAATCCCTCCTCTAAGTAATTCTGCTTGGAATACTTTATTTGATCAGTACAAACTCTACCCAGAATTTAAAATGAAAAATAGTGGTATGACTTTAAATGAATTTAAATATATTTTTTGGTGGGAGTATGGGCATAGAGTTTTAGGAAGAATAATAGGAATTATATTCTTTTTACCTTTCGTCTATCTAGCAATTAATAGATATTTTAGCAAAAATGAATTTTTAATTTATAGTTTTTTATTTTTATTAGGATTAATGCAGGGTTTAATTGGTTGGTGGATGGTTAGAAGTGGCTTGATAAACAACCCTTATGTTGATCACCTAAGATTAGCAACTCATCTCTTTATGGCACAAATAATCTTAATGATAATTTCTTTTTTAATTCTTAAAAAGATATTTCCTGATAATTACAACTTCACAAACAAAAATAATATTTTTAAATATCAGTTTTTAATTTTTTTTATACTTACCTCAGTGACTGTAATATATGGGTCTTTTATGGCAGGAATGGATGCTGGGAAATCTTTTAATACCTGGCCTTTAATGGGAGGGGAACTTATTCCCAATAGCTTAATTGGAAATGAAGGTATAAGTGAATTTTATTCCAATTCAGTTTTTGTTCATTTTTTTCATAGAGTATTGGCATATCTAACTTTTATTTTAGGTGTTTACATATTTCTATCTTCTAAAAATTATATTTCTTCAAAATTTCAAATGATTCATCTAATTTTAATTGAAATAGTAATTTTAATTCAAATTTTATTAGGGATATTAACAGTCTTATATGCGGTTCCCATATTGCTTGGAGCACTTCATCAATTAAGTGGGTCAATACTTCTTATGCTTACAGCTACTTATACTTTTAGCCTTTTTCAGAAAAAGTAATCTATTAAATCATAATTCAGTATAAGTAATATGGGTAAAATTATAATCGTAGGGGCTAATGGATCTATTGGAAAAGCTAGTGCTCAAATATTAAGGTCACAAAATAGGGACATTGAACTACTATCTAGAAATAAAAATGAACTAAACGTGAATGCTTTAGAACTAAATTGCTCATCACAAGTCATTGACATATCAAATCACAGTTATGTTGACAAATATATTCAACAAATCGATTTTGATATTGAAGGTATTATCTTTGCCGTTGGTTCAATTATGTTAAAACCATTTGAAAAAACAACAATGGGAGAATTTGAATCGACTTATAAGCAAAATTTTTTAAATCCTATTTATTTTACACAGCAGGCCATAACAAAAATGTCAAACTCCTCGTCTATTGTTTATTTTTCCACAGTAGCTGCACAGTCTGGATTTAAACTACATACAGCTATATCTTCTTCTAAGAGTGCGATTATGGGAGCAATGATATCTTTAGCTGCAGAATATGCTCCAAAAATTCGCTTTAATTGTATTTCACCAAGTTTAACAAAATCAAAGATGTCATCATTTTTAACAGACAGTATTCCTATGAGTGAAGGAATTGCAAAACTACACCCTTTAGGCAGAATAGGTGAAGGGAAAGATTCAGGATCACTAGCTGCCTATCTTATGTCTGCCGAAGCCAGTTGGATAACAGGTCAAAATTTTAATGTTGATGGCGGTAGATCAAACATTAATACTAAATAAACAAAGTTATTTTATAAAAATTAATGGATACATTTATTTTATTGGGCAACCAATTATTTAATGATTTATATTTAAATAAATTTAAAAAAAATCATATTTTTTATATG
>JAQBUY010000050.1 GCA_027623775.1 Pseudomonadota bacterium | reverse complement strand
TACTAATGCGTCATGACAGTTATAATTAATCCATTCTTTAATTATTTTCCCATTATCATGCAGGACTAACATTATTATTTTAATTCTGATAGTATTTGTTCTGATAATTTTTTTATTTCTTCTATTGCCTTACCTTTTTTTTGTTTTTCAACAGCAGTTTTACCTTCTCCCATCGAAGAGTTATAAATTTGACGATTTGCGATTATTGTTTTAGTCGATGAAAGTTTTAAATTTTTTATAAAATCATTTGTTTTATTTATAAGCTTAGATCTTAGATTAGACCGATTGATTTGGATTAAAATTTTTTTATTAGCTTGTTTTGCTATATCTGCTATTGCACCTGTTGCCCAAAAATCAACATGTGAAGCTGAAACTGGTATTAAAACCAAATCTGCAGCTTCAATAGAGGGACGTGCATCTGATTCTATTTTGGGTGGAGTATCTATAATCACAATATCGTGATCTTTTTTTAAAATTTTTGATTCATACTGTGCACCCCACAAACTGGCAGTCTTAAATGTTAGATTGTTGTTGGAAATTTTTTTTTCTGCTCTTATCATAAACCATTTACCCAAACTTCCTTGTGGGTCGGTATCAATAATAGCTACCTTTAAATTGTGATATTTAATAAACGCTAAAGCCAGATTTACCGTTAGTGTAGTCTTACCAGTACCTCCTTTTTGCTGTGAAATAGTTATGACTTTGGAAAGCATTTAAGAACATTATTATATAGTTAGCCAATATTCAGTAAAATAGATGTTAAATTATGATCGAATATAAATAGCTCAATCCTTAACATAAATTTTTTGAAAATATTTTCAAATATTCTCGTGTTGATTGAATTATATTTTTTTAAATATCAATTCTAATTTTTTTAACTTGATAGGATCAATTTATTTATAATATATATATAAAATTATTATTTTTTCATTGCATTCCATCAAAATTGATCGTTAAATATTGTTCAGGAGAGAAAAAACTTTTAATGAACAAAGTATTATTGCCCCAAGATATTGTTGGGGGATCTTTTTGGTTAATTTCTGTAGCAATGATAGGTGCCGCGATATTTTTCTTCCTTGAAAGAGGTAGATTAGCTCCCAAATGGGGTACAGTTATGAACCTTGTCGGGATAATAGCTCTAATGTCTTCCATACATTACTTTTATGCAAAAAATTTATGGGTTTTGAATGGTCAAGCACCCACAGCGCTAAGATATATTGATTGGATTTTGACATTTCCACTTTCTATACTAACTTTTTATGTAATGTTAAGGTCAGTAACTGATGTTAAACGAGGAATGTTCTGGCGATTATTAGTTGGGACGTTAGTTTGGGTCATTGCACAGCTTTTAGGAGCTTATGGCTACATGAGTGTAACGCTTGGGTTCTTAATAGGTATTGTCGGGTGGCTTTATATTATTGGTGAGCTTTATATGGGTGATGCTGGAAGAACTAACGCATCATGTAATAATGATAGGGTACAGATGGCATTTTTTGCAAATAGACTAATAATTACAATAGGTTTTTCCATTTATCACATAGGATATTTTATTGAACATTTAGCTGGGGGTGCGAATATCAATAGCTTAAACATAATTTATAATTTAGCCGATGTATTAAATAAAATTATTTTTGGAATGATAATTTATGGTGCAGCCCTAGAAGATACTAAGAAAGGAAATTAAAATTAAGGAGGAATAAAATATGACTAAAGGAGCAGACATAATAGCAGGTATAATTTTAGTTGCACTTGCAATAGCAATTATAGTTTATTTACTACATTGGCTATACAGAAGATCATCAAAAGAAGTTTCGTTTGTTCGTACAGGGATGTTTGGTGAAAAGGTGGTTATATCTGGAGGTGCTTTTGTCCTGCCCATAATTCATAATATTACTCAAGTTGGAATGCGTACTTTAAGCTTAAGCATAAAAAGAGATGGAAACAAATCATTAATCACAAAAGATAGAATGAGAGCTGAATTGCTTACAGAATTTTATACCAAAGTGCCACCAGATGCAAAATCAGTATCAACAGCTGCACAGACTTTGGGTAACAGAACTCTTGATCCCGAACATTTAAAAGAAGTTGTAGCTGGGCGTTTTGCTGATGCACTTGGGGAAGTTGCAGCAAAAATGACATTAGATGAAATACAAGAAAACCGTGGACAATTTGTTAAAGAAGTTGCCAGAATTGCCAATGCTTCTATCGGCCATACCGGATTAACACTTGAAACAGTTTCTATAATTTCTTTAGATCAAGCACCTATTGAGATGTTTAACCCCGCTAACATTTTCGACTCACAAGGTTTAACTCAATTAACTGAACAAATAGAATCTAGGAAGAAAAAAAGAAATGACATCACACAAGATACAAAAATTTCAATTGAAAATAAGAACTTAGAAACTATTCAAAAAGAACTTGAAATTAAGAAAAATGAAGAATTTTCTAAATTCCAACAAGAAAGAGAAATTGCAATTCAAAGAGCTAAAGAAAGAACAGAAACTATAAAAAATAAAGCTGAAAAAGAAAAAGAAGCTGAAGAAGCTGAAATAAGAAGCCAAGAACAAATTGAAGTCGCTAGAATTTCTCAAAATCAAGTTATTGAAGTAGAAAAAAAATTAACAGAAACAAGATTGATTGCGGAAATAGAAAAACGTCGAAAAGAACAAAATGAGTTAGAAAAAAATACAGCATATGAAATAAGAAAAAAGGACTTAGAGACAGAAGTTAAGATTTTGAATTTAGATATAGAAAGTGAATATGCTCGATTAGAAAAACAAAGAAGTGTTGATATAAGACGTGCAGAAGAAAAAGCAGCTACAAATAAAGAACAATCTGAAAGACAAAAAGAGGCAGAAGAGTATCAAATTATCTCTGAACAACAAATTAAGAATGCTAAAATTGAGCAACAAAAAAATATTGACACACATAGAATAGAAGCTGAAAAAATTGTAAGACTTCTTGATATAGAAAAAGTCAAGAGATTAAGTATTGAAGAGCATCAAAAAAATATTGAAATTATAAATAAATCAAAACAAGTTTTAAAATCTAAAACTGAAGAAGAAACTACAAGAGCTATAGCACTTGAAGCTGAAGAAAAAGCTAAATCAGCTATGTATGTTGAAAAAGCTCAAGGGATTAAAAAGGTTGATGTTATTAATGCTGCTTCAAAAGCAGAACAAGATAGGTTTGCAACTATGGCGGTAAAGCTTAGATATGAGATAGATGCTGCTGGTAACGAGGCATTAAATGCTGCAGAGAACTTAAGAAGTGATGCTAGTAGAAGAAGCGCATTGCGTTTAAAACTTGCTGATAAAATAGAATCTATTATTAGAGAAAGCGTTAAACCAATGGCTAATATTAAGGATATTAAAATCATTGATGTTAATGGGTTACCAGGGTTTAGTGGTACATCTGAAGGTTCGGGTAGCGGCAGAGTAGATAGTGATGGTACTAAGGATGGTGGAAGAAGTGGAGGAAACCTAGCTGATAATGTTGTTAGCTCTGCTTTGCGTTATAGAGCTCATCAACCTTTCCTAGATGGTTTACTTAAAGAGATAGGAATGGCACCTGGTGAAATTAGTAACATTAGAAATATTTTGGGAGATTATGAAAATCCTAAAAAAGATTTTCATATGAATTTTGAAAAAGAACCAAATAAAGGAACCAAAGATCCTAAGTAAAATTAATGAGAAAGTATTATGAGTAGTAATTTAGAAAATTGGGCTAAAAAATACGAAGATCTTACAAATAGTGATGAAACTATTGCGTCAATGGCAAAGTATTATTCATGCACTTTCATGTTTGATATGGAAAAAGTTAAAGTTATTATAGAAATGCATGATGGCAAAGTAAAAAAAATTAATACTAAACCAGGTGGTTTGGACGCATATGATTTTGCTCTTCGAGCATCGGCAAATACTTGGAAAGAATTTAGTCAGCCTATACCAAAACCCATGTATCACGGGATCTGGGCGGCGAGTTTTAGAAAAGATTTAAAAATTGAAGGTAATCATTTAATTTTAATGAAAAATTTAAGAAATTTTACAATTCAATTTGAGTTATTAAGAAAATCAGGAGTACCAGTATAGAATGAAATTTTATAAATTAACAGAGGTAAGAAAATGGTAAAACATCATAGTGTAATAGGTAGATATGTTACAATAGAAGTGGACGATTGTGAATATAAGGTTTTTTATCTTCAAAATGGTAAGGGAATACCGTTAGTTTGTCAGCATACAGCCGGTAGTCATAATCACCAATGGAGAGGCCTTCTTGAAGATGAAGAAATTATAAAAAATTATAATGTAATTGCCTATGATTTACCAAGACATGGCAAATCAGATCCTCCTCATAATAAGGAATTTTGGAAAGAAGAGTATAAGTTGACCGCAGAGCATTTTTGTAATTTTATAATTAAATTATGTGAAGCGCTTGATTTAAAAAAACCAATCTTTATGGGATCTTCGTTTGGAGGAAATGTAGCCTTGCAATTGGCACTTCGATACCCAAATAAATTTAGAGCGGTAATTCCAGTAGAAGCAGCAGATCATGCGCCTGGATTTTATTTAGATTGGTGGAGGCATCCACACGCTAACGCTGCTCAAGTCTGTGCAAGTGGAACATGGGATTTGATGGCTCCTCAATCACCAGAAAAAGATAGATGGTTAACATGGCATTATTACACCCAAGGCTCAGAAGCTTTTAAAGGAGATTTATATTTTTATTCCATTGATCATGACTTAAGAGATGAATTAAAAAATATTGATGGACATAAGTGCCCTGTTATTATGATGACAGGAACATATGATTATTTAACACCACCTGAAGCAACAGAAAATACCGCAAGACAAATAAAAGGTGGAGTTTATATTGAAATGCCTGATATTGGACATTTTCCCATGAGTGAAAACCATGAATTATTTAGAGTTTATTTGTTGGAAGCTTTAAAAATTATTAATGAGAGAACAAATAAATGATGAAAGAAAAAACAGGAGTACAACTTAATCAAGCACATAAAAGTGTAGATGATTTTAATACTATAAAATATGTTTTACCTTTATTAAGAGATGAAAAAACTAGAAATAGGTTAATTGAAGAACATAGAGTTTGCCCAATTGGTAGAGCTGCTCACAAAGATCAACCAATGGTAGAACATAGCAAAGATTTAATAAGAGTTTTAGATAAATTAAGAAGACAGCCAATGGCAGGAAAATTGCTTACGGTATGTAAAAAACCCTATGAAGATTATAGAATTGGAATTACGAGTGGAGTTAGAGGACAGCCAGTTAAAATTTTAGAAGAATCATTTTCATCAGAAGAAGCGTGTGAACATGCTATTTTTTTAAAAAGAATTGTGACACTTTTAGAAAAATATCAAGAATAATTATTAATTTATTAGATTTATATTATGTTAAAAATCACTGGTTATAGCGATAAGTATCAAGCTTTCCCTGGAGAAAAAATAAAATTTTATGTTAATTCTGAACAAAATGAAAATTACGATGTTCAGATTGTAAGATTAATTCATGGAGACACAAACCCTGAAGGACCAGGTTATAAAGAAGAAGAGATAGGAGCAAGTTGTAATAAATCTTACCTAGGCAGAAATCAAAAGATTCACGGAGGCTCTTATGTGATTATTCCACAAGATGAACGTTTAAATTTAAAAAGCTTTACTTTGCAAGCATATATATACCCTACCACACCAGACAAAGGTAGACAGGGCTTGTTAACAAAATGGTATGAAAAAACTAACAGTGGTTATGGTTTATTTATAGATGACGACTCATGTCTTTCATTGATGATTGGAGATGGAGCGGGACAAGTAATGAAGTTATCTAGTGAAAAAAAATTAATGAGAAAAGTTTGGTATATTGTTGCAGCAAGTTTTGATGCAGAAACTGGAAAAATTAAACTTTATCAAGAACCTTGTGTTACTCCAACTAACGCAGGATTAGGAATGTCTATGTTGCATCCAGCTAACGAAACTACAGCATTTGTTGAGGCAACAAATAATCTAAAACCAAGCTCTAATGATGCACCTTTCTTAATTGCAGCATCTACTATTAATGATCGATCAGGAAGACATATATATGGAGCACATTATAAAGAAGCATTAAACCCTATTGAATTACCTAAGCAAGGTTTTGTTTATAATGGAAAAATAGACAGACCTAGAGTAAGTAAAAAAGCTTTATCAAAATCAGAAATTGAATCTTTGGCTAGAGGATATGGCGGATGTTCAGCAGAAATTAGATCTGAAGTTGTAGGAGCTTGGGATTTTCATGCAAATATAACAAACAATATTGCTTCAACACACATTATAGATACTACCTCTAATCATTTAAATGGGTTTATCGTAAATTTACCTGTTAGAGGAATGACAGGATATAATTGGACAGCCGATGAGATGGTTTATCATCATAAGCCAGATGAGTACGGTGCCATACATTTTCATGATGACGATATTGATGATGCAAGATGGGAAGTTGATTTTACTTATGAAATTCCTCACATAATTAAGAGTGGAGTTTATGCAGCAAGACTTAGAATTAATGGAGAAGATTCACCAGAGACTGAGGATTTTATTCCATTTGTAATTAAACCTCCAAAAGGAAAATCAACAGCAAAAGTTTTACTAGTATTACCAACAAATAGTTATGTCGCATATGCAAATGACAATTTAGCAACAAATTCTGTGGTCGCAGAACTGCTGGCTGCAAAAGTTCCGGTTATTTCAGCTTCAGATTTATATTTAAATGAACATAGAGAGTATGGTTTGTCTACATATTCACTCCATTCAGATGGAAGTGGGGTATGTTACTCTTCAAGACTTCGTCCAATACTCAATATGAGACCTAAATATAGACATTGGTTATCACCATCTTTATGGCAGTTAAATGCTGATCTTCATTTAACAGATTGGCTAGAAAATAAAAATATAGATTTTGATGTTATGACTGATGAAGATTTACACACCGAGGGTGTTGATTTATTAAACCGTTATCAAGTTGTTTTAACAGGATCTCATCCAGAATATAGTTCAGAAAAAATGTTAGCTGCTTACGAATTATATCAACTGAATGGCGGAAGATGGATTTATTTAGGAGCTGATGGATTTTATTGGATTAGTGAATATCACCCAGATAATTTGAATATTATTGAAGTTAGAAAAGGCGAAGCAGGAACAAGAGCATGGACCGCAAAACCTGGTGAATACAACAATGCATTTGATGGTAAATACGGAGGCATGTGGCGAGCAAGAGGAAGAATCCCTAGTAAAGTTTGTGGTTTAACATTTACTGCTTATGGTTTTGATGTTTCTTCATATTATAAAAGGGAGCCAGATAGCAAAAGACCAGAATGTTCATGGATTTTCCAAGGAATAGGTGAAGATGAAGTTATAGGGGATTTTGGACTAGTGGGAGGAGGAGCCGCAGGAGTTGAATTAGACAGATATGATCTAGAATTTGGCACACCACATAATGCTTTTTTATTAGCAAGATCTGAAAATCATACTAACCTAATGTTGCAAGTAAATGAAGAAATTCATTTTTCAGTTAGAGGCTATCATGGTGGTGGAACTGAAAATCCAATGGTAAGGGCTGATATGATTTATTATAAAACTCCTAAAGACGGGGCAGTATTTGCTCCAGGGTCCCTTTCTTGGTGCGGAAGCCTATCACACAATAATTATAATAACAATGTTTCAAAAATCCTAGAAAATGTTATTCAAGGGTTTTTAAAAGAAGGGCCGCTTCTTTAATGAAAAAAGAATTAATTAATAGACCAAAAGGTACAGATGGAAAAGCTATTCTTGGTTCAGATAATACTACAGTCTTAAATGAATTAGAAAAAGTAGCATTAAAAGATTTAGATAAAGATAAAATTAATGATCTAGGGGAGTGTCTTTATGTATTAAATAATAGAAAATATGGACCAATTCCAGGCGCTTATATGGTGATGTGCACTAAACCAGAAAAAGAATGGTGCGTAGCTCAATTAAATGCTGATAGAGCTAAACCATTTATTTTATACGAAGATAAGGTTTTTAC
>JAQBUY010000049.1 GCA_027623775.1 Pseudomonadota bacterium | reverse complement strand
ATTAAATATCAGCTTCAATAAAAGTTTTTTTTGCCGTATCTATGAAAGCTTTAATCAAATTATCATCAAGTTTTTTTTTGAGGCAAACAATATATGCTTGAGTAAATAAATCATAATCGATTATATGAATTTTATTTATATCTTTGTAGTTATCAAATTCTGGTTCGGATATTAAGCCTAAGCCCATATTATCTTTTACTGCTTGAACCATAGAAATTCTTTCAACTTCCATAATAGAGTTAATTTTTGTATTTGATTTTGATAAAAATTTTTCAAAAACACTTCTAGTTTCAGATCCTTTTTCTCTATTAATAAAATCTAAACCATTTAATTCATTTATATGAATGGACTTTTTCTTATAAAACTTATGTCCTCTACCCGCAATAATTACAATTTTTTGCTTTAAGTAAGGAATAGAATAGATATTTTTTTTAGAAATAGGCTTACCAATTACTCCTACATCAATTTTATAATTAAGAATATCCTCTAAAATAGAATTAGAATTGCTTGAAATAATATTTAACTTAATTCCAGGATGAAGTTTTTTGAACTCCCTTACAAGTCTAATGATATAATAAGATCCGGATGTGCCTGTCACCAATGTGCCTTTATTTATATTTAAATTAGAGGAAAACAGTTGTATTGCCTCTTCTTCAAGTTCAAAAATATTTAATGTAATTTCAAAAAGTTTCTTACCTAATTCTGTAAGAGTTATTCCTCTAGCGTGCCTATTGACTAAATTAATTTTATAATAGCTTTCTAATAATTGTAGTTGTTTAGTTATAGTAGGCTGACTAACGTTTAAGAGTTTTGAGGCTTGTGTTATACTTCCTGTTTTTGCAATGGCATGAAAAGATCTAAGCTGACTAAAATTAATATATTTCATATAGTTTTTTTATAATCTAAAGCAATAACCATAGATAGTAGTTATATATTAATTTTGGAGTAATTTAAGAGATTAGTTTTTTAAATTTTTCTAATTCATCTTTATCAATTTTAACTATCTCATTTTCATTAGGGAAAGTATCGTTAAATACAGCTTCTTTATAATTTGATAAGGCTTTTACTCTTTCATTGTAAATCTGCTTTTTTAATTCAAATAAGTTACCGAATGATCTAGCATGTCTAGGTATACTCTCATTCTCTCCACAGATATCATCTTGGAATAGATATATAATATCCCCACTAGTGCCAGAACCTAAAGAACTAATAATCATAGATGTTTTTTTATATATTTCTGCCATAACTTCCTGATTAATAATCTCACATTCTGCGGAAATAGCTCCAGCACTTTCCATAGTCTTAAATTTATTAAATAAGTCATAGGCCTCTTCAGAAGTTCTTCCAACAGCTCTAAGACCCCCTCTCCATGATGATTTTCTTGGCACAAGACCCAAATGACACATAACAGGAATTTCTTCTTTTGAAAGCATTTCAACTACATGAGGACCTCTAGCTGTATAAATTTGATCTGCCCCATCTTTCATAGAGTTAAAGGCTTCTTTTAAAACGTCTTCTTTAAGGGGGAATAAAGCTAAGTCAATTGTAGCTGTTAAAAATATATCACTAGCTCCTTCTCTAACTCTTTTAATATTTGGTGATTTGCAAAGCAGCATATCAAAATTAGCTTCCTTTGCAGCAGCAGCTTCTTCACTATTAGTTGCAGTGGTTTGTATATATTTTCTTTTACCTTTATTAAGAATTAAATCATAAACAGTAAGATTTCTTTCAGAAAATTTTCCGCCCCATGTATATATTTTTTTCATTTAATAACGGTATATCAAAATAGTCATAAAAAAAACATAGATAATTAGTATAATTTATATGCATATAAGATATTTGATAAAAATATCAAAAAATATTAAATATTAATTATGAATGAAAATATTAGTAATGAAACAAATGTTAATTGGCCATATCATGGTTCAAAACTAATACCAAAAGACGACCTAAAGCCTTTCTTAAAAAGAAATAACATAAATGGAATTATTCATCTTTTTTTGCATTTATTTCTAATTTTTATATCTGGGTTAATTATATTTTTAGCTCCTAATATTTATATAAAGGTAATAGCTATGATTGCACATGGTACTTTTATTGCTTTTCTTTACGCAGGTTTACATGAATGCGTACATAAAACCGCATTTATAAATAGAAAATTGAATGAAATAGTTGGTTATACTTTAGGTTTTATAATATTTCGCTCATTTCTAAATGGAAGATATAGACACATAGCTCACCATACATTTACGCAACACCCTGAAAAAGATCCAGATAAAGTAAAGTTTCCTGAAAAGTACAGCGACTACATTAAACAAGTTACTGGATTTGTAATATGGGTAAGAATAATAGAAAATTTAATTAGACACTCTCTTGGCAAAATAAATGAAAATGAAAAAGAATATATACCATCTTCTGATATTAAATCATTAATCAGAGAGTCTAGATTCATGATGCTAGGTTATTTTATAGTTATTTTAGTATCGGTTTATTTTAGCACAACTTTTTTCCTAATTTATTGGATAATACCTAGAGTGCTAGGAGAGCCATTTATTAGATTTGTAAGAATGGTTGAGCATACAGGAAGAGAAGAAACAGCTGATATGATACATAATACAAGAACATCATTTCCAAGTTTATTTTTAAGATTTTTATATTGGAATATGCCATTTCATATTGAGCATCACTTATATTCTAATGTTCCTTTTCATAGCTTACCTGAATTTCATAAATTAATTAAACCACATACAGATGAAATGGAACCATCTATAATAAGTGTTCATATAGATATATTGAAACAGATATGGAAAAATAAAAAAAATAATAAAAAAAATAATATTTTAAATTTATAAAGACTGTGGTTATAGATGTTGTCTTATAATATGTATTATGGACTATAATAAAAAGAAACTAAATTATTAATAATGAAAAATAACTGGTTTAAAACAATTGAAAAAAATGAAATTGATAATGAAGACGTCAAAGAGTTCAAGCTTTCAAATGGTAAAGAGATTGCTATTTTTAATCTTAATAATAAATATTATGCAACAGATCTTTACTGCTCTCATGAAAAGGTATCTTTATGTGATGGTTTTGTTAATGGGGACTCAATTGAATGTCCTCTCCATCAAGGTGTCTTTAAAATTTCAACAGGTGAAGTTTTAGAAAGTCCTCCTACTAAAAATATACAAGCCTACGAAGTTAAAATTGAAGATAATTATATCTTTGTAAAAGTTAGTTAGTTAGTTGAAATACTTAGTGAAATTTTGCGCTCGCTAAATTCTTCACGATTATAACTATTACTAATTTTACCTTTTTGGAAAGTTAAAATTCGATCACAATTATTAATTAATTCGGGTATTTCGTTAGAAACCACTATTACTGATCCACCCTCACTAGTATATTCATATATTAATTTCCAAATTTGATCCTTTGCAGCAACATCAATACCTCTTGTTGGTTCATCAAAAAGTAAAATTTTACATTTTTTAGCTAACCACTTAGCAATAACAATTTTTTGTTGATTTCCTCCAGATAAATTCATTACTAAACTATTTATGTCAGAAACTTTTATGTCTAATTTTTTGATATAGTTATTAGTAGTTGAGCTAGCTAACTTATTATTAAAAAAACCAAAATTTGTTAATTTTTCAAATATTGTCAATACTGCATTATTTTTTATAGAGTTGTTTTGAATTAAACCTTCATTTTTTCTATCTGAAGGAATAAAACCAATACCATAATTAATTGCATCTTTAATGGTATTTATTTTAATTTTAATATTTGATAAAAAAATCTCACCCTCTTCTATTTTATTAATTCCGAATAGACATCTTAGTAATTCATTAGATCCTGAACCTAATAACCCACTCAATCCTAAAATTTCACCTTGTGCTAAATTCAAATTAATTTTATTAAACTTATTTTGATAAGAAAGGTTATTTAAAGATAGAATAGAATTGCTAATTTTGAATTTTTTAAATTCTTTTTGTTTTTTGTTTAAATTTTCTCCAACCATAGCTTTAATTAAGACCTCTTCGTCAGCTAGATTTTTTTTAAAAATTTTAATAATTTTACCATCTTTCAATACTGTAATAAAGTCAGATATTTTTATTATTTCTTTTAACTTATGGGAGATATAAATAATTCCAATTCCTTTTTTTTTTAAGATATTAATGATTTCAAATAAATTATCTATCTGACTCTCATCTAATGATGCAGTTGGCTCATCCATAACTAGAAACTTTGGATCTTTTGCTAAAGCCTTACATATTTCAATAATTTGCCACTGTGAAATATTAAGATTTCCAACAATTTCATGAGTATCTAAATCTACATTAATGTTATTTAGCATTTTTTTTGCATCAAAGTGAATTTTTTTATAATCTACAATTCCATAAATACTATGAGGCTCAACACCTAAAAATATATTTTCTGCAACTGTTAGGTTATTACAAAGTGCAAATTCTTGATGGACAATTGAAAGATTTAAATTAAATGCATCCTTAGGGTCATTGATCCTAACAACTCTATCATTAATTAAAATCTCGCCTTTATCTGGGCTTATTATGCCATTTAAAATACCCATCAGTGTTGATTTTCCTGCACCATTTTGACCAATAAGAGAATGCACTTGTCCTGATAAAACCTCAAAAGAAACTCCATCTAGCGCCTTAACCCCAGGATAAGTTTTTGAAATATTTTTCATTAATAAGCGATCTATGATCATAATTTATTTAATTTTAGGAAAAATCATATTTTTTCATTAAGTCGTGATGATCTTTCATATCAGTAATAAGATTATGGTAAATACTTCTCCAAACAGTGTAAAACTCACTATACATTTCATGGTTTTTTATATTTGGTTTAAAAGTCTGCCTAACTTTGACAATGTCTTTAATTTTTTCAAGAGGATTGTCATAAAAACCTGCTCCTACAGCAGCAAGAATTGCATCACCAAGAGGAGCTGCTTCTGGAGGGAAACCAGATTCTTCTGATTTGCCAACATCAGGAAGATCTAAGTGCAACCCAGTGATATCGGAAGTAATTTGATTCCATAATTTACTTTTTGTGGGACCTCCATTCAAAGTAAGTTTATCAATTTTTGCACCAGCTTGTCTTGCCACTTCTAGGTTTGAATTACAATCATAAGCAACACCCTCTATTACTGCCCTAATAAAATGAGCCTTAGTTGTAGTAGGAGTTATTCCAAAAAACATACCAGTAGCAGCTGAATTCCAATTAGGGGCTAGAGTGCTTCCTAAATAGGGAAAATACATTAAACCATCTGATCCAGGCTTAATTTTTTGAGCTTGCTCAGTCAGGAGATCGAATACATTTAAGTTATTTTCCTGAGCTTTTTTCATTTCAACTTCTCCGAAAATATTTTTAAACCAATTTAATGAAGCTCCAACAAAAGCCATAGGTCCATCAAACATAGTGATACCAGGTAAAACAGAAGTCCATTTTAAAATTCTAAATTCATTGATATCTTGAGAAGTAGGTATCATAACTCCGATATTAGCTCCTGTACCCATTGAATAAAATGCTTGACCAACTTCAGTTACTCCACAACCAAGAGCGGCACAGCTAATATCGGTACCACCAGCCACAACTACAGCGCCTTCTTTGATACCGGTTTCTTCAGAAGCTTCCTTTGTTACTTTTCCAATGACCTCGTGGGAATTATATATAGGAGGATATTTATCTAAAGGAATACCTAGTCCATCTGAGATTTCTTTATTCCAAATTCCTTTTTTGTATTCATAAGGATAAAACAATTGAGCATCGCCATGATTCATAGAGAACTCACCGCTCATTTTATAAGTACAATACCCAGATGGAGAAAGTAATTTGAAGGTTTTATCAAAATTTTCAGGCTCATGTTTTTTCATCCATAGAACTTTTGGTTCAACAAACCAAGGAGCGACTCTATTTCCATTAATTTGATTTATTTTTTTTTCACCAATTGAATTTCTTATATCGGTACACTCCTCTTCAGATCTAGAATCCATCCAAATCATTGCAGGTCTAACTGGCCTACCTTCTTTGTCAATAGGAAGCATAACGCCAACTAATCCTGATATAGAAACACCTGAGATTTTATTTCCAAAGGAACCTTGACTAAAACAATCTTTGATTGCTTCAACAACTGCCTTCCAGTAATTATCACCTTCTTGTTCAGCGTAACCTGGCTTTGGATGAAAAAGAGGATGTTCTTTTAATGAGTGTGCTACTACTTTACTATTTACAACATCTAAGACTGACGCCTTTACTCCTGTTGTTCCGATATCTATTCCCAAGGTATATTTTTCTGTCATAATTAGATCCTCCCAAACCTATGTTTTCTTTGGTCTAGCATAACAACTAAAATAATTATTATGCCTACTACAATATTTCTATGCCAAGTATTTAATCCCCACATAGAAAATAAACTAAACAAAGAACCCATTACTATTGTTCCTAAGAAAGCTCTATAAGGTGAGCCCCTGCCACCAGTCAAACTTACTCCCCCAACTACTGCAAAGGCAATAGCGGTAAGTTCAAAACCTACAGCCAAAGGAGCATCAACAGTTTGTAATCTTGAAGAGAATAAAATTCCCGCAACGGAAGCACAAAAACTACTCATTACAAAAGAAAATATAATCCAAAAAGTTACATTTATTCCGGCAAGACGAGCTGTTTTTTCATCACCTCCAATTGCATAAATTCTTTTTCCGACTATAGTATACTTCATAATTAGTGCAGCAATGACTGTCATTATGATGTATACCCAGGTCATGAATGGTATGTAAAATATATCTAAAGTACCCATCCAAGTGAATGTTGAGATTTGCAAATAATATGCATGACCATCAGTTAAAACATAATTCATTCCCCATAAGGCTT
This sequence comes from Pseudomonadota bacterium, assembly GCA_027623775.1. GTDB lineage: Bacteria > Pseudomonadota > Alphaproteobacteria > HIMB59 > HIMB59 > HIMB59. The sequence continues at coordinate 1,371 of JAQBUY010000049.1, read as the reverse complement.
TCATCATAGCTAGTGTCATTATAAAAGAAGTAATTTTTCCATACATAACTCCAACACCATTTAGTAAGCCAATTACAATTCCTGTAATTAAGGATACGATGACTAAATATATAGAACTATTAACATATTGATTGCCTTTCACCAGTACTTTGAAATCAAAGACGTCACCTAGAAAAGCTAATGAAGAGACAGCTAGAATTGGTCCAAATATTGTTAAAGAACCTACTGATAAATCAATTCTGGAAACTAAAAAAACAAATGAGACGCCTAAAGCCAATAAGCCTGGCACAGCCATATTTCTAATCATATTCTGTAAATTAGTAAGTGTGAAAAAATACTCACTGGTAAAAGTACCAATAAAACAAATCACAATAAAAACAAATAATAAAAAATTATTTGAAAAAAATTTATTTATTAATTTAATCATTAACGGTTATTGTCTTTTCCAAAATTATGTAACAAAACCATACCAATAATAATAAATGCTATTACGACTTCTTGTGAATGATTACTCATACCGAGTAAATTTAATAAATTATTAATTACACCAATAATTAAAGTAGCAATTATAGTTCCTTCAATTGAACCTTTACCACCATATAAAGAAGCTCCTCCAAGTATAGCAATAGCAATTACTGTAAGTTCCCAACCAATTCCCATATGAGGATCAATTTGACCCAATCTAGCACTTTGAATCAAGCCAGCAATAGAACAACACAATCCACATAATGTGAATGCTAAAATTTTTGTATAATTATTTTTTATTCCGGATAGTAAACTTGCAACATTATTTGATCCTACGGAATATAAGCTTTTACCAAATGTAGAGTATCTTACTATAATCGAAAAAATGATTGATAATATAATAAATATTATTACTGGTATTGGAATAACTCCAATAAAACCTTTAGCAGTTGTCATATATAAATCTAGTTTTGTTGGATATGACGCTTGACCACTAGTCATTATATAACCAGCATTACGTATTATTGCCATTGTACCTAAAGTCATTATTAAAGATGGTACTTTCATAATAGTGACCCCGAGACCATTCAAAAAACCACAAAGTGTTCCTGCAAGTAAGGTTAGTGTTATTACTAAAAAAGAAGAATTACTATCAACAAACAATCCTCCAAAAGCACAAGAAAAAGCTGCTATAGAACCTACAGATAAATCTATTTCACCAACAATCATTACTATAGTAATACCAAAGGAAATTATACCTAAAACCATTACAGTTCTTATGATATTTTGAATATTGTTAAAATCTAAAAAAGCTGGACTAATAAAAGTGGCAAAAGTAAATAAAATAAAAAATAAAATTAATAAATTAATATTACTTCCTAAAGTTTTTATATTTTTAAGCATAAA
>JAQBUY010000048.1 GCA_027623775.1 Pseudomonadota bacterium | reverse complement strand
TTCCAATTAGGTAGGCACTTGTAAGACTATTTTTATTTAAAATTATTTTTTTATAAGATCCTTCAGACATGATGTTTCCGCCATTTTTTCCAGCAAATTTTCCAATATCTATTACATGATCAGCTTCCTTGATGATGTCTTCATCATGTTCAACAACAATTATAGTATTTCCCAGTTCTCTAAGGTTTTTAAGAGTATTGATTAACTTATGATTGTCCTTTTGATGAAGTCCTATTGAGGGTTCATCCAAAACGTAAGTCACGCCCGTTAATCCAGATCCTATTTGACTAGCTAGTCTTATTCTTTGTGATTCACCACCTGATAATGTTCCGCTTTTTCTTGAAATGCTTAAATAACCCAATCCAACTTTATTTAAAAATTCTAATCTTGAAAGTATTTCTTTTTTAAGTGGCTCGGCAATTTTAATTAGTTCTTTATCTAGTTTATTATCAAAAGTAGAAATCCAGTTTCTTGCATCCTCTATACTTAATTGAGTAAATTGAGATATATTCAAATCTTTTATCTTAACACATAGAGATTTTTCATTAAGTCTCATTCCTTGGCAACTAGAGCAGTTTTTTGAACTTCTAAATTTTTCTAATTCCCATTGTCTCCACCAACTACTAGATCCATCGTAGATATGATCCATAATATTAATAAGCCCATTAAAATCTTTATTTCCATATAAAATTTCATTTTTAATTTTTTCTGACAGTTCAGACCAAAGCTTATTGGATGACTTACCGTCATCAAAAATTTTCTTTATTTTAGGATATAATTTAGTTTTTGATTTATCAGACCAAAAATTTATTGAACCTTGATTGAAAGATAAATTTTTATCAGGAATTAACAATTCCTCATCAAAACATTCTATTTCACCAAGTCCATCGCATTTTTTACATGCGCCGTATGGATTATTAAAACTAAAAATTCTTGGTTCAATTTCATCTATACTAAAACCACTTACTGGACACATAAATTTATTTGAAAATTTATGAAGGTCATTAGTTTCAATATCTAGTATTTCTATATTTCCGTCACTTTCGTTAAGGCATATTTCAACGCTATTTGCAGCTCTTTCTAAATTATCTTTTGAAGGAACTATGCGATCAATCACTATTGAAATCGTATGTTTAAAATTTTTACTTAATTCCGGTATATCTTTTTTTTCATACAATTTGTTATTTACATAAAATCTTTCATAACCTTTTTTGAAATACTCTTCAAAAATTTTTTTATATTCTCCCTTTCTTCCTTTTATAATTGGAGACATGATAATAATTTTTTTATTAATGAATTTACTTTGTATTTCTTCGATTATTTCTGAACTTGTTAATCCTTTAATGGGTTTACCGGTGGCGGGAGAAAAGGGCACCCCAAGTCTTGCATAAAGCACTCTTAAATAATCATAAATTTCTGTTACTGTACCTACGGTTGATCTAGGGTTTTTTGATGTAGTTTTTTGATCTATGGATATGGCTGGAGATAAGCCTTCAATTTTATCGACTTTAGGTTTATCCATCATATCGAGAAATTGTCTTGCATATGAACTAAGTGATTCGATATATTTTCTTTGCCCTTCGGCATAAATGGTATCAAAAGCTAATGTAGATTTGCCTGAACCACTTACCCCTGTAATTACTATTAATTTATTTTTAGGTATTTCTAATGATAGATTCTTTAAGTTATGTTCATAAGCATTTTTAATAATGATATGAGTGAGAGGTGAATTTTTTTTCATGAATTAAGTATCAAAATTTAGATATTTGCTTTATCTTTATATATTCTTATTATAGTAATAAATATATGTCTGGATCAGTAAATAAAGTAATTCTTTTAGGTAACCTAGGTAAAGACCCTGAGGTTCGTTCTACTTCTAATGGAGGTAGGTTCGCAAGCTTTTCAATAGCTACTTCTACTAAATATCGAAATAAGGAAACTCAGCAAATGGAAGATAAAACCGAGTGGCATCGAGTTATTGTTTTCAATGAGAAATTAGCTGATATATGTGAAAAATATTTAAAAAAAGGTTCTAAAATTTATGTAGAAGGCCAACTACAAACTAGAAAATGGACAGATAATAATGGTGTAGATAAATATACAACTGAAGTTGTAATACCAAATTATTCTGGTGTTCTGACTATGTTAGATACAAGAGCCCAATCAGGAATAACTCAACAGAATGATCAGATAGAATTAGCTGCAGATGAAGCTATGAGTCCAGCGGATGATAATTCAACTGCAACCACACTTGACGACGATATCCCTTTTTAAATTTAAATTAATTGGTAAAAAAAAAAAAAATTAGTGGCACTCAGTTAGATGTATTGGAAGATAAAATATATCCTAATATAGACATCACAACAGAATTAGAGAACAGTTATCTCGATTACGCTATGAGTGTTATCGTGTCAAGAGCATTACCTGATATTAGAGATGGACTAAAGCCTGTTCACAGAAGAATTTTATATTCAATGTATGAGGCTGGTTATCACCATAATAAACCTTATAAAAAATCTGCACGTATAGTTGGAGATGTGATGGGTAAATACCATCCCCATGGTGACTCTTCTATTTATGAAGCTATGGTGAGAATGGCTCAGGATTTTACAATGAGATTACCTCTAATTGATGGTCAAGGTAACTACGGTTCTATGGATGGCGATCCTGCTGCTGCGATGCGCTATACAGAAGCTCGCTTAGGGAAAGTCACATCATATATGTTAGAAGAGTTGGAGTATGAGACTGTTCCTACAAGACCAAACTATGATGAAACTTTACAAGAACCAAAGATACTCCCATCTAAATTTCCAAATATTTTTGTTAATGGAGCAAGTGGTATAGCTGTTGGTATGGCGACGAATATACCGCCTCATAATTTAGGGGAAATCATAGATGCAACTCTCAAGCTAGTTGATGAGCCTGAAACTACATCAAAGCAATTACATAAGATTGTCAAAGGTCCTGATTTTCCTACAGGGGGAATCATTTCTGGAACTGCAGGTCTACTTTCAATGTATGAAACAGGAAGAGGATCAGTGACAGTCATGTCCAAGCTTCATGATGAACAAATTAAAAATAAAAATGCAATTGTAATAACAGAAATTCCCTATTTACAAAATAAATCAAAATTACTTGAAAGAATTGCTGAGGTAGTTAACAGTAAAGTAATCGAGGGTGTTAGCGATATTCGAGATGAATCTAATAAGGAAGGTGTGCGAATTGTTATAGAACTTAAATCTTCAGCTATGGATGAGGTTGTAAAAAACCAATTATTTCAATACACACCACTGAAAACATTTTTTAGCAGTAACATGTTGGCTTTAAAAGAGACAAGACCTGTTGTGCTGAATTTACACGACGGTCTAACTTATTTTATAGAATTTAGAAAAGACGTAATAACAAAAAGAACGGTCTATCAACTCAATAAGGCAAGAGACAAGGCTAATTTACTTATAGGTCTATCAATAGCAGTCAACAGCATAGACGAAGTTATTGATTTAATTAAAAAGTCTAAAAACCCTTCTGAAGCTAAAGAAAAACTATTGGCAAAAAATTGGCCAATTAAATCTAATATTGTTGAATACGTCAAATTAATTAGCCCCTCTACTAAAATAGTTTCTAATAAGGTTAATTTAGATGAGGAGCAAGCTAAAGCTATTTTAGAATTAAGACTTCAAAAGCTGACAGCTTTAGAAAGAGAAGATTTATTTACTAGTTTGAAAGATTTAATTGATGACGTTAATGGTTATCTTAAAATTCTTAATTCCGATAAGGAATTATTAAAAATTCTTAAAAAGGAACTTTCGGAAGTTAAAGATAATTTTGCAACTCCACGAAGAACTGTAATTCAAGAACAAGATTTTGAGAATATTAATACTGAAGATTTAATTGTTGAGGAAGATGAAGTCATAACTGTTTCTCATCAAGGTTATATTAAAAGAGTACCTAAAGACTCATATAAAAATCAAAAGCGTGGCGGTAAAGGTAAAAAAGCTATGGGAACAAGAGACGAAGATTTTCTTGAGCAGGTTTTTGCAGCTACAACTAGATGTACAATTTTATTCTTTACATCTACTGGTAAGGTTTATTCTATGAAAACATATGAACTTCCTCCAGGAACTCCTCAGTCAAAAGGTAAGGCTATAATTAATTTAATACCTATTTCTAAGAATGAAAAAATATCTAGTATTTTAAGATTACCTAAAGATATAGAAGAATTTGACAATTATAATTTAGTATTTGCTACTACTCTTGGAAATATAAGAAAAAATAAAATGAAAGATGTTGCTATGAGCGGAACAAGAAAATTAGCTAGATCTGGAAAAACAGCAATTAAGCTAAAGACTGGCGATAGGTTGATTGGAGTTATTTCTGTTATTGAAAATGATGATGTTCAACTAGCTACAACAAATGGCAAATCTATTCGTTTTGCAACTAAGGATCTAAGGGAGTTTTCTGGATTAGGTTCATCGGGTGTAAGAGGTATTAAGTTATCTAAGGATGATAAAGTTGTTTCTATTTGTAGTTTACTTCACAATAAAATCTCAATTGAGGTAAGAGAGTCTTATCTCAAAGCTAAAAGTGATGCAAAAAAAGATCTTTCTAAGATTAATAAAAAATTCCAGGAATTAGCTAAAACAGAAGAATTTTTATTATGCATTACAGAAAATGGCTATGGTAAATTAAGTTCTGCCTATGAGTATAGAATTACAAATAGAGGTGGTTCTGGTGTTACTAATATTACTGTAACTCCTAAAAATGGTCGTGTTGTTCAGTCCTTAAAAGTTAGTGCTGAAGATAATATAGCTTTAATTTCCGACAATGGTAAATTATTGAGATGTAATGTTGGTGAAAATATTCGAGTAGTGGGTAGAGTTTCACAAGGTGTATCTGTGTTTAAAGTAGATAAAAATGAAAAAATAGTTGCTGTTGCAAGATTAGAAGAAAATGGAGATGATGACTAGAATTGGAATTTATCCTGGCTCCTTTGACCCATTAACATTAGGGCATTTAGATATAATTGAACGAAGCCTTCATGTCGTTGACGAACTTATTATAGCAGTCTCAAACAATGATAAAAAAAATCATATGTTCGATGCTGACTCCAGAGTTAAACTTATTCATGAAACTATCAATTTATTAAATGAAGATTCTAAAAAAAGAATAACCGTTGAAAAATTTGATCATTTATTAGTGGATTATACTAAATCTAAGAATTCTAATATCATTATTAGAGGCTTAAGGGCTGTATCTGACTTTGAGTATGAGTTCTTGATGACAGGCATGAATCGAACTATTGATAAAGATGTTGAAACAATTTTTTTAATGTCCTCTGAGAAATATCACTTTATTTCATCGAGATTCATTAAAGAAATTCACCGCCTTGGCGGTGATATTAGTAAAAGTGTTCCAAAACCAGTTCTTGATTTTCTTAAGAAAATTTGAAATGTTCAGAACTTACTTTATAAGGGCCCATAGCTCAGCAGGTAGAGCATCTGACTTTTAATCAGAGTGTCACTGGTTCGAACCCAGTTGGGCTCACCACAACTTTGGTGAGAAACACTAAGAAACACGAGGTAAAAAAATAGTTTTAATATCTTTCACGGTACGCCCTAAAGAAGGAAAATGTTACTGAAAGAACCTAAAATATATTTATTTGGGCGTACCATGGGCGTACCAAAAGCGTACCACCCCCATGACCATCATTACATTGTTATAGGTTCCTACTTAAACTCAGCAAAAAGTTCCTTAAGGCTTTCCCTAGAACAGGAGAAACAATGAGTAATACAATTAAGTTCACTAAAAAAATAATAGAAAGTCTAGATATTCCAAAGACTAGAACAAGATACCTTTCTGATGAGGTAAAGGGTTTATGTCTAGAAGTAACTAAATATGGAGTCAAATCTTTTAGACTAAGGTATAAAATAAATACTAACTCTCAAACTTTCACTATAGGAAAGTTTCCAGATATCGGCACTCATCAAGTAATTACTACAGACTTCCAGTCATAGGTAGAAGGTAATGGAATATAATAAACTTGTAGAACAACTTGAGAAGGTTAATGAACAGTTAGAGAAAGTTGAGTTTGACCTTATCTTAAAAGATAACTTCCAAGTGAACAGAGCTTTAAAAAAAGTTATGAAGTCCAGACAAAGCTTCTTGCTGAATGCTATTAAAAACAAAAAGCATAACTTATAGATACATAAAGATTCAGTTGTTACATAAAGAATAGTAATTATTATCAATATCTTACATAAACTGACGAAAAGAGATCAAATATGTATGAAATAATCTGAAATAGTTAACCTCATTCTTAACACACAAAATCTAGAATGATTCATTATCAATACTTTAAGAATTTAGTTAATGTATTAATCGGAGTTTCTTATATTGATCTCTATATAAGAAAATACAAATATCTCTCTTGCTAGAAGCTACGAGGGGGTAGGGTTTAAAAATTAGATACTAATAAGAATATTGATTTAAAAGATTTAATCAAATATGATTATAAACATGAAAAATCCGCCTTTTAATAAAATCATTCTCTCCTGAAACTCAGAGAACTATGAATAAAATTATCAATAATGTCATTAATATTTTTCTTTTTTCTGTTATAGAATTTATTCAAAAAGCCGCTTATATTGCAAGATTTGGAAATTCAGTTGAGAAAGTTGAAAAAGTAAAAACTCTATTATTAGACTGGGCAAAGATTAATGCTTTAAAAGAAGGTATCAATATAAATTTGGAGAAAAATGAGTCATAAATTTTATGTACCCGCAAGACCAAGATTACAAAGAAGTGAATTAGCCGTTCCAGGATCATCACCTAAAATGTTTGAAAAAGCACTTAACTCAAAAGCAGATTATGTTTTTTTAGATCTTGAAGATGCGGTTTCACCTAATGATAAAATCTCAGCTAGAGAAAATGTAATTAAAGCACTTAAGGAAATAAATTGGAGAGAAAAAGGAAAAACTATTTCTGTAAGAATTAATAGTCTCGATACACACTATATGTATAGTGATTTGATTGAAATCGTTGAGCAAGCAGGTGACAAAATGGACACCATACTAATTCCAAAAGCTGGAACAGCTAGTGATGTTTATATGGTGGACTGTCTCTTGACACAAATAGAAACCAATAAAAAATTTAAGAATAAAATTGGAATAGAATGCTTAATCGAAACTGCATTAGGCATGTCTAATATTAAAGAGATTGCAAAATCTAGTAATCGATTGGAGGCACTTCATTTTGGTGTGGCTGATTATGCGGCAAGCTTAAGAGCACGAACAGTTGTGATTGGTGGATTAAATCCTAATTATCCAGGAGACCAATGGCATCATGGTTTATCGCAACTTGTTATGACTTGCAGAGCATATGGTTTAAGAGCAATTGATGGACCTTTTGGTGATTTCAATGACCCAGATGCGTATGTGGAATCTGCAAAAAGAGCTGCAGCAATTGGTATTGATGGAAAGTGGGCAATTCATCCTTCACAAATTGAACTAGCGAATAAAGTTTTTTCACCACCAGAAACCGAATTAAATAAAGCTAAAAGAATTCTTGAAGAACTTGAGAAAGTAGCAAAAGAAGGAAGAGGTGCGGCTCAATTAGATGGAAGAATGATTGATGCAGCTTCAGCTCGTATGGCAGAAAATATTGTGAATATAAATAAACTTATTCAAGGCGATTAAAATGGACATACACGAATATCAAGCAAAAAAAATACTTTCAGATTTTGGTGTTGAAATTCCTAGAGGAGGAATTGCGTATAGCCCAGAAAATGCCGAAAACAAAGCTAGAGAAATTGGTGGATCAAAATGGGTTGTAAAAGCACAAATTCATTCCGGAGCAAGAGGTAAAGCAGGAGGAATTATATTTTGTAATAGCGTATTAGAAGTTGCTCAAGCAACTGATAAACTTCTTGGTAAAAAATTAGTTACAAATCAAACAGGTTCAGAGGGAAAAATTGTTAACAGAGTATATATTGAGGAAGCAACGGACATAAGAAAAGAATTATATTTAGGATTGGTTTTTGATAGAAACTCAGAATGTATAATGGTTGTGGCTTCAACGGAAGGTGGAATGAGTGTTGAAGAAATCTCACAAGAAAAACCAGAAAGTATAATTAGATCAAAAATAGAAGCAGCAGTGGGTATGCAAAAATTTCAAGCAAGAGAAATAGCTTTTGGATTAGGAATTAAACCAGAACTAATATCAAGAACAGCAGATGCTATAATAGGATGTTATCGAGCTTTTAGTGAATTAGACGCTACTATGGTTGAAGTAAATCCTTTGGTGATTTCAGAGCAAGAGCAAA
>JAQBUY010000047.1 GCA_027623775.1 Pseudomonadota bacterium | reverse complement strand
GTGCATTAATTATTAATAAAGCAGGTCAAAGCGTTATTTTCTTCCATGATAGTAAATTACACCATCAAGTTCTTCTACTAAATCTCCTGTATGGAACCAACCCCTATATACACAGTTATCTCCTTTAACTATTAATTCTTTGGATTTTATAATTTGATAATCACAATAAATTCTATCACCTAAAATGGTTGTTGAAGGAATCTTAAGGTTTTTGTTTTTAAATTCATTAAATTTATTTATACTATTTTTGGTTAAATGTTAAATCAATTCGTCATCGATTTTGCAAAGTCAATGGAGATCGTTGATAAAATCCTTCCACCAGCAAAGAACGTCAGAACAAAAGAAGAATTTGATCGAGGTATTGGTCCTTACCAAGAGAAATTATTAATCGAACACGTTGTAACCAACATGAAAGAAAACAATTCTTCTCTTTATTCTAATGTTGAACTTGAAGTGAAATATCCTAATGATCGTAAAAGATGTGATGTTGTAATTAACGATAACTTATTCATCGAAGTCAAAGCAGTTCGAAAGATGCGAAATAACGGAACACATGAAGAATTTCTTGTTAATCATATTCTTTCACCCTATGAAGCAGATAAGAGTTTCTTAACAGATACTCAAAAATTATTGGACTCAGGTTTTCAAGGTCAAAAAGCAGTAATGATGTATGGATATGATTATGATGATTTTCCAATTGATCGAATACTTGGATGTTTTGAACTTATTGCAGAAAAGTATTTTTGTAAAATTACTGAACAATATGAACAATCTTTTGAAGGTCTAATTCATCCTCTTCATAAAAGAGGTAAAGTTAAAGGATATCTTTTAGATAAAATCTAGTGATATGGGTAGATGATCACTATGCTTAATCCAATAAATACGGTATTAATCACAATAGGTCCTATTTCACTCATTCCCCAATTACAGATAAAAGTGGCCCGACGTTCGACAAATTTTTCAATAAGATTCCATTTTACTCTATCACTTCCACAAGTAATAGTAAGATTGGACAAGTTTAAGTTTTTAAAACTCTTTGTTTGAATTATAGCTTCTCCATGTGCTGGTGTAATATGGGTATGCGTGTAATTTTGAATCACCCTACAAAACTTATAGGCGTTAAATTTTTCGACAGTGACATCTGCTCCTATGCGAAAACCAGGTAATGTTTGAGCTAACAACCCACCAGCATGATTAAGATTACATACTGTATAAATTTTACTATTAGGAGTTATTCCCTGACACTCAATTGCTATTTTATCTGCTGCTTTTAATTTAACTGGAGATTGGAATATATCTTTAGCAATCCCACTTGTGCCAGAGGACTTAATAATAGTTCCTTCCTTAATAATTTTTTTAAATATAAATTTTTCATCCTGAGTCATTGAATTTTTTTTTAGTAATAAACTTTTTATTCTTTATTTGTTTAAGTTTAGAAAAATTTAAATATCTACTTTTTTTCTATTTTTTTTCTTAGACTTTCCCATGCATGGTGAGTAGGAATAAAATCGTATAATTTTTCGTCATACTTTAATCTTAATTCTAATAATTTAAAATCAAATAGGGGAAGACAAATTCCATGAAGTAAACTAGCTATTGCTAACAATAATAAACTCCAAGCCTCTCTAAAACTTACTCGCATATGTTTAAAATATAAAATTATAGGATTAGTATTGGAATTCCCACTATGTTTCTCTGCCTCTCTTAAATGTTTCAAGTTAAACCACATAAGTTTTACCTCCCGTGCATTTGAATTTATTTTAATTCAAAGCAAATTATTAATTTTTAAATTATATATTATTAGTAATAATATAAATATTTAATCTTTTAATTTCCTTAAGAACTACTTACATTTGGTATTTTAAATACAATTGATCTATTAATTATTTCTAATCAACGGGTAGACTTTAGGGTTTAAATTTCCCATGGTTGTTTTAAGGATCATTAATAGTGTTATTAAGCCTACAACTAAGAATATTAAAAATGTCATAGGTATATTAAAATTCCATTCTATATTGAATATATTATTTAGTATGAGGTAAGAGGCTAAGGAGCTTAGTAGTGTTGTAAATCCAATAGTAGTTAAAAATATTATTGTAAACTCTAAGATGCTTGTCTTGATAATAATAGATTTCTTTAATCCTAAAATCTTAAATATTAAATGTTGGTATAATTGGCTTTTTCCCTGAACAAGTATGGCGCTACTTATAACTAAAAAACCAATAACTATAATAACTAATGATAGTGCTAAGACCGCCAGACTGACTTTATTTAAGAGATTGTTAATTTTTTCTATATAGCTTGCAACTTTTATGGAAGAGATATTTGGAAAATTTTTGAGTAGTTCAGATTCATTAATAGTTATATTATTAGGTAAATTTATAGTTGCTATAAACTCATGAGGAATTTTTTCTGCATAGGATATATTGAAAATCATTGCAAAGTTTATTGTGAAATCTGCATAATCCACTTTTCTAAAGTTTTTTACCGTACCTTGAACTTCTCTGCCATAAATTGAAAGTGTGATTATATCTTCTAGCTGAATACCTAAATCTATTGCTGCATCATAATCAAATGAGATCAATAAGTCTTCAGTTGGGTTATTTGTCCACCATTGCCCTTCAATTATAGGGTTATTTTCTGCTGGCTCCTTAGACCAAGACACTCTTCTTTCTCCTCTGATGACCCAAGATGAATTATTATTTCTATCTATATAGGACCTTGGATCCACACCATTAATTTCTTTAACTCTTGCAGTTGCCAGAGGAACGATATTAATTTCTGATTTAGGATCATAAGAGGTAAGTTTTTTTACAAAGTCATTCTTAATTTCTTGATTGATATTGATAAAAAAATAATCAGGAACTTGATTATTTAATCCTTTATTGACAAATGTTTGAAAGCTAAATCCTATATATATAATAGTAAGTAAGAGCGTTATTCCCATTCCAAGTGTTGTTAAGATAATAGGAGCTAGAGATTGAGGGCTTAAAATATTTCTTTTTGCAAGAATGTAAGATAATGAAAAAGAATGATGAAATTTTAACATGAAGATAGTTAAAACTTTAAATGTAAAATAAAAAATTATAATAGAGGCTATAAATCCGCATAAAAAAATAATATTAGTAAACCAAAGAGGGCTCCCCCAAGTGAATAAAAAAATTAATAATGTAACTAAAACACTATTAATAATTATTGTTTTTTTTGTTAAATTAAAATTTACAAATTCAAAAGAATTTCTAAACAAACTATTTGCTGAAAGTTTATGAATAGCATTTAACGCAGGTATTAAAAAAATACTTATTGCTAAAATTGTAATTAATGAAACTCTTACAAAAATTCCTAAATTAAATACAGCTTGCAAGTTTAGTCCAAGACTAGTGGGTAAGAATGGATTAATAAAATGAGGAAACATACCACTAATAAAAAAAGCTATAATACACAATATAAAAGTTAGAAATAATATTTGATATCCATAGATCAATTGAATCATCCTAGAAGAAAAACCTAAGGATTTTTGTACTGCAATAGATGTCTGGTTTTGATTAATGAATGCAATAATAGTATTAGCTATACCTATACCTGAAATTAGAATAGCTGTAAGAGAAATGAGACTTAGAAAATTACTGAAATTATCTAATGTTCTTTGAAGAAAGTTAGATGTATTTTCTGGAAAACGTAATCTAGTTTCAGGAATTTCAATGAGAATTTCTTTTAAAGAATTTCTTGCATTTTTTACCTCAAAATCATCATTAAACTTTACTCTGTATTCATATTCTAGAAAATTTTCCGATGACTTTATATTAAGTAAGCTTAATCCTTCTTGGTTTATGAGGGCAAGATCTCCAAATATTCCTGCTCCGCCAATATCTGGAATGTCTTGTATAATAGAATTAATAATAAATTGATGATTGCGGAGTAAAATAATATCTCCAGTTTTTACATTAAGGTTTCTGGAGAGATTTTCATTAATCAAAACATGATTATCTTCACTATAAAATAATTTCAGACGATTTGGGTGTGATGTTGTGATTGAACCGTAGAGAGGGTAGTTATCGTCTACTGCACGTAATCGAATAAATGCAGTTTTTGAATTCTTATCATTCCCATTAGATGCCATTGAGGTTAGGGATGTATTGAGAGATATTTTTCCAATAGATTTTATTTTTTCAATGACTTCCTGATCTAATGATTTTATATGTGTTTCAATTTCCGCATCACCTCCCAATATAGTTTGAGTATTTTTTTGTAACTCTTGATTGATGGAGAAATTGAGTGTGCTAATAAGAAATAAAACAAACGTACTAATAAATATCGTTATGATAATTATCCAACGCTTATGAAAGTTTCGAATGAAATCTTTCCATGCCTGGTTATGAATAAACTGAAAACTTTTAAATAAGTTGACCATCTTGAATAATAATTTGTCTATCACAACGTTGTGCTAATTCTTTGTCATGCGTTACTAAACAAAGACTAGATCCATGGGATTTCACGACATCGAATAAAGTTTGAGAAATGAGGAGACTATTCTCATCGTCAAGATTTCCGGTAGGCTCATCTGCTAAAATAATACTAGGTTTATTAACAACCGCTCTTGCGATTGCAACACGTTGTTGTTCACCACCAGAAAGTTGACTAGGGTAATGTTCTAGCCTGTGTCCTAAACCAAGTTTTATCAATAGATCTTTGGCTAACTCTAGAGAATTAGGTTGAAAATCAATTTCTAATGACAGAGCTACATTTTCAAGAGCGGTATAATTAGGGATTAAATAAAATGATTGGAATATGATCCCAACATTTTTTTGACGATAATGAGATAATTCATTTTCAGTCATTTGAGATATTGTTTTTTTTTGAAAAATAATTGATCCTGAACTAGTCTTTTCTAATCCTGCCATCAACATAATAAGAGAGGTTTTTCCTGATCCACTTTTTCCCACTATAGCAAGAGTTTCTTGATTTTTAATATCGAGACTTACACCTTTGATAACTTCTGTTATCCGAGAACCATTTTGGTATTGTAAGTGAATATTGTTTAAAGTAATAAGGCTGTTCATGTTTAAGAATTTTATCCTATTCTTTTTTTTATTGAATGTATCTTTTACGCACGCCCCTCCTATGAAGATCATTCTTTATGGAGATTCATTAATGGCAGGATATGGATTGCCAGAGCAAGAACATCTTTCTTCTCAATTAGAAATGGATTTAAAATTTAATTACAATCTAGAAACTTTAGTAGTTAATGGATCAGTGTCTGGAGACACTTCCTCAAGCGGTCTTAATCGAATAGAATGGACACTTCAAGATAGCGTAGACTTAGTTATTTTAAGTCTAGGGGCTAATGACATGCTTAGAGGGATAGATCCTAAAGTCATTAAAAATAATCTTCAAAAAATCATTAACATTATTCAAGAAAAAAATATTGATATTATTATTGCAGGAATGCAGTCGCCAAAATCATATGGTGATATTTATAAAACTAAATTTGATAATATTTATTTCGAATTAGCTAAAGAAAATAACTTATTAATAATGCCATTTTTATTGGAAGGAGTAGCTTTAAATCCAGCTCTAAATCAGTCGGATGGAAAACACCCAAATTTTCAAGGAATAAAGATCATAAGTGAAAACCTGTCAAAATATATAAATCAAAAACAAATAAACTAATTTATTGAATTAAATATTTTAAAGTTTGTTAGTTATTTTTGCATATTTTCAATAAGTTGTGTAATCATTTTTGGATATTCTGTTTTATAAAATTCTGGCAATTCATCATCGCTTTGTAATTCGCCCATTTCATTCCATCTTAGACTCATATACTCGGTATCTCCCTGTTTCCACATTAAAAAAAAATCTATCTCTGTTATTTAATCATTAGGAATTTTTAGAGACTCACACCTTTCGCTAAAATACATTTAGAGAATAAGCATGTTAGCTTTAACTTTTTTCATCTCTTTTTCTGTATGTTCAATCATTTTTAAAGTATTTTTTTTATAAAATAACTTCTTCTAAACCATGTTCGCGATTAATGAATTTTTTTTCTATTTTAACAGCTTCAAATTCTTCATTTACTAATTCAAAGATTATATTTGGGTCAAAATCTGCACATGAATAAACGTCGAGTTGAAGTAGGGCAGGACTAACTTCGTCCCATGTATGAAGTGCAATATGACTTGTTTCAATAATTGTTACTGAAGTCATACCCTTATTACCTTTAACATCACAATAAGTTGTATAGGGTCCACCTAAGATTTTCATATCTATACTTCTGATAACTTTCCTAATCCAATCAGTTAAAGTATTTACATCTTCATTTCCTGGGGGTTTATTGATATTTGCTCTAATGATTAAGTGTTTATGTTCTAAAGTCATTTTTAAAGCTTACTACCGTATTAGAGTTTTACTACTCTTTTAATAAACCTAAATAATAAATAAATTTATAAAAGTATCTATGTATTTAGTCATAGATTTGTTAACTTTTATCTCATGTTTGGAATTTTTTTTTGTATTGGAGTTTTTATTTCTATTTACCTTTTATTTATTTTTCTCATAAATCCATTAGGTATAAGTTTCCTTTCAGTATCTATGCTTTGTATTATTACTGGTATTTTCATAAATAATTTTACCAACCTTTCTCCTAAATTAAATTCAGGTATTCAATTTTCCAAAAAAAATCTTCTTCAAATTGGTATTGTTTTCTTAGGGGTGAGGTTAAGTTTTTATGAGGTAGGTGAATTAGGGCTTATAGCTTTACCAATCATTCTTATAACCTTTATGACAGTATTATTTCTGAGTTATTTTCTTATTAAATACTACTCTTCTCAAAAAAATATTATTACTCTTATTGCTATAGGAACAGCTATTTGCGGAATTACCGCAATACTAACTTCTGCTCCTTTCACTAAAGCTAGAGATAATGAAATTGCTTACGCCACTTTTGTTATATCTATTATTGGAACAATTGCTTTATTCATTTACCCTTATCTAAGTCATGAAATTTTTACCAACAATTCTCACCAAGTGGGAATTTTTTTAGGGACATCAATACATGATACTAGTCAAGTTATTGCTTCAAGTTTTATCTATGCAACGCATTACGACAACATAGAAGTCATAAATATTGCCACAGTTACAAAATTACTAAGAAATTCATTTCTAATTATTTTAATTCCTATGCTTGCTTGGAAATATTCTAATTTAAATAAATCTAACTTTTATCAAAATGTCCAAATTGCTTTTCCAAAATTTATTATTGGTTTTTTGCTATTTAGTATTATGCGAAGTTTAGGAGATTTTTATTTTATTAATTCTTATAGTTTAGAATATTGGGATATTCTTCTCCAATTTTTTAATATTTTATCTTTTATTTTACTCAATACAGCTTTAGTTGCTTTAGGTTTATCCGTTGAACTTAAATCAATTAAAAAAATAGGATTCAAGCCATTATATATCGGTCTTGTAATTTCCTTAATGGTTTTATTAATGAATATTTTACTGATTAAATCTTTAATTATTTAATCAAATTTACAAATAGGAATAGGAACCATTTTATGAATACTTTTTTTTCTTATATCTAAATATTTATCTCTATTTCTTGATTTTTCATTCATCATAGCTTCTTCAATTTCTTCATATTTAAGTCCAACTTGATCTTGATCGGTTCTTCCGTCTTCCCATAAACCATCAGTTGGATCGGCATTGATAATATCTTGAAGAATATCTAGTTCTTTGCCCATATCCCATACATCAGTTTTTAAGCAGTCCGCAATAGGAGATATGTCAACACCCCCATCACCATATTTAGTATAAAACCCTATACCGAAATCTTCTACTTTGTTTCCCGTTCCAACAACTAGTCCATCATAAAACGCTGCAACTTGATAGAGTGTAGTCATTCTTAGTCGCGCTTGTGAATTAGCTAATCCATGTTCAGAGGGAAATTCCTTCATTGTATTTTTAAAAACTGTAAAAACTTCTGATAAATCTGTTGTAAAATTTTCGATGTTAGAAAATTTATTTTTTAACCAATAGATGTGAGCCAAAGATCTGTTATGAAGTTTTTTATGTTGTAAAATAGGCATTGAAACAGGAACCACTTTTAGTCCAGTTTTAGCACACAAAGCACTCGTAACGGCTGAATCTATTCCACCTGAAATGCCAATTATGAGGTGGGATTTATTGTTTTCCTTACAATAATCAAAGATCCATTTTGTGATAATTTCTATTCTATTTTTTGTCAGCATATTTTTTAAATAATTTTATAATTTTTGATAATTTAATTATAAATAATATAACAAATCAAACAAAGTTTACACTAGTATTCCTCATTTAATGGACAAATTAATCAATTTAATAACGAATTTTATTGACTAGCTATTACTACTTTTGATTTAATT
>JAQBUY010000046.1 GCA_027623775.1 Pseudomonadota bacterium | reverse complement strand
CCTATGCATGGCTTAATTGGTTAGTATATAGACTGTTTTTTCATCTATTTAAAAGATCTTAAATTTTTTTAATCTCTGTTTCTAAAAATTTTTCTGACTGTTTTAACTTAAGATGTTTGTGCAATTTTAAAGCATAGAGTAACAATATTGCCAAAACTCCATACGCATACAGGACATTAAATGAAAGTAGGAAATTATAAGATCCATGAAATAATAACGGCATTACTAAAGCATATCCTATGAATTTTTTGTCTCCAAGAAAAGAATATAGTCCAAAATAAAAACCCATTACAACACCAACTAGTCCGTGCATAGGAACCGCAGAAAAAGCTCTGGCAAAGGCCATGCTTAAACTACTTACTTCATATTCATCCGCAAGAAAATAGACATACTCGATGTTTTCTAAGGTTGCAAAACCTAAGGAAGCCAAAACACCATAAACTATTCCATCCATAGGCTCATTAAATTCATTTTTTTTCACAACAAAAAAATAGAGAACTGAAAACTTTAAAATTTCTTCAACTAAACCTCCTGCAAAAAAACCTGTTAGCAGGGCATCATTGAACACATCGCCGTTTTCAAAAGTTTTTAGTATAAAATTATTTAAATATCCTGCCGGTATTGTAGCTGCAACACCAAGTAAAAAAACTTCTGCCATAGTTCTTTTTGGCTCTTTAAATTTATCTGAAAAGTAAAAATAACAAAAAATAACTATTGAGGGTAAGATTGTAATAACTAAAGTTGTCATTAAGAAAACTCTTTGACCAATTCTACAATAAATTTAAGGATACCCACAATCATAATACCTTGAGCTGCGATTGCCCAGCCATATCCAAGATTTTGTCTCTTTTTTTGCAACTTATAATTTTCTGCACTTCTCCAAGTTCCAATATATAAATAAATATAAACTGCTAAAAAAAATAAAAAAGAAATAACAAACAATTCCTCAGTAGCTCCATTTGTTTCTATTAAAGTCAAAATAATATTTATTATGACTCCAATGCCTACAAACCACAGCCAATAAGAAACTGGCAAAGAAAACTCTCCTCTAAAAAATTTAAATAAAATATTTGTGCTATTATGTACTACGCTGGTTGCTTTAACTGATTTAGTTATTATTTTAGTAGGTAATTTTTTTTTCTTAGTAGAAATATTTTTAGTTGTTTGCGTATATACAAAAAAAGTAATAATACCTATTAAAACAACTACCCACCAATAATCTTTATATGATTTTTCTTCGTAATCGTTTTTTTGAACCGACTTGTTATTTGATTTAAATAGAGGTTTATCTGTTTTATAATCAGTATTATTAATATTTACCCTATGAAATTGTAATAAAACTTCAATATTTTTTTTTACATCTAAACCTTTTAAATAATAATTACGACCATCTGAAACTAATTTCATAATCTCAGATTTATTTAAACCAGTATCGGATAGAAAATTTCCATTAATTTCAGATGCGGGCCAGTTGTTAAGGCTACTTTCCCAAGCTCCATATCTAAGTGTCCCATTTTTTCTTTTCCAACCTCCAGTAAGGAGATTGCTATTTTTATTTTTTTGAAAAGAACTATGCACAAAATCACCCTCTCCACTATAAATCTGGAATCTTATCAAAAATTTAGAGCCATCTTCAAACGAATAGCCAGTAATTTTTTTTGTAGAATTATCTAAGCAAGTATAATAGTTTTTTTTTTGCCATAAAAATGTATGGCAAATTCTCTTTTCTCCACCTACACCTTTGTCATCAGTAACGAGGCGATATTTGTACAAACTTGGATCAAATAAAGAGGTTGTCGGCTTAGAATTTGAACTATTATATCTTAATAAATTTTGGTTGTAGGCCAAAGTGTCAATGGGCCATATTTTTTTAAGTGAATGATCCATGTCTCTGCCAGTGTCTGATTTTCTTTCATAATCCATAATCATGTCATTAGTTGCTATCGAAATAATTGCTGAGCCTGATTGTGTTTTAAAATATTTGCTCGGACTATTTGGGAAGTACCAAATTCTACTAAAAAAATTATAACCTATTTGATTTTTGTAGAATGTTGCTTCCCATGTCTGATTAAATTGTTTGTAAGAACCGTCAGAAATATCAATTATAAACATCTTAAATCTATTTTGCTGCTCATCTTTGATAATAGAAACGGTGCCAAGACCATCATCAAACCAAATTCCTTCAATAGGATCCAATACGCGATTACCAAATTGACTCTTGGCTACCTCTACTGAGCTAGGTCCATTTTTTATATTAGACCAATATAGATTTTCATTTGCGTGTGAGAATGCACTAAAAAAAATTACAACAAAATGTAAAATTAGTAATTTCCTCATTTATGAAACGTATTATATATTTAATAATATTTAAAAGGTTTTTTAATTATTTTCTATTAAACTACCGTCTTTGTTGACTAAAAAACAACTTCCACTGTCAAAAAACGAATCTAAAAATAAAGAATCTTTTTTTTTAGAAACCATAGAAAAAATTTCCTCTGGACTATAAGTTCCAGTTTCATGGATGAATAAATGAAATTTTTGATTCGCGTATAGTACAAAATATAACATGGGATATTTCTGACCCTCCTCAACTTGTAGCGAAAAAATTGAATATTCGGGTTCATCTTTTAAAACATGAAGTCTTTGTTTTTTAATTTCTTTATTAATTAAAGTTTGTCTTGAAAGAAGGGCAATATTTTTTTCGTTTTGCAAAATAAATATAAAATTAAAATTTGCATCATAAAAACTACAGTAGATAACTTTTTTTTCATCATTTGTAGATTTATTAAAATAAGTAGATGTGCGCACAAATCTTGCAAGCCAAAAGGGTGCAACAAAAGAATCAAAGTCAGAATTGGCTATTACTTTTTCAGATGAACTATTAAAAAAATCATTAAGATCTACAATATTGTCTGTATTATTTAATCCATGATCTTTTAAAATTTTTCCAATTTTTTTAGAATATACATAAGAATAAAATTCACTGTTGTAAACTTGATTAGATTGTTCAGCAGCCCTATTAACTTTCACTGCAAATAATGAATTAGAGTCTCCATCTAAAATATTTTCTGATTTTTTTAATCCTGATGTTTCATTTGAATTTTTTCCCAAATTTTTGGAAGTATCTAAAACATCATCACCTTTTCCAAAAATATTTTTAATAATACTTTGAATTTTAATCCAGGGTATTGCTCTAGAATCATCCGCAAAAACTACATTTATTGTTATCAAAATAGCTAGAAATAATTTGAAATTAAATCTCATAAATGATCTAATATTATCATGAACTTTTACCTTGTAATAGCAACTATTCTTACATTGGTAGCAATTAATATTGCATTTGCTTATTTAATCTATCAACTTTTAAAAAAAATAAAAAGTGCAAAACCCGACGGTTTAACCTTAATACAATTTCCATCTGAAACAGAAAAAAAGATAAAAGACTTAATTAATGGAATTAATCAATTTACTAATTTAATAGATAGGTCTGTTAATACAGATCAAAAAAAAATCTTACTGGATCAAAAAGAAATAGTGAAGGACATAAATGACCGACTAAAAATATTTGAAAACTTTGCAAAAGAAAAGTCTAATGAGCTCCAACAGTATAAAGAAGGCTATGATCTCAATAGAAATAGAAGTTTATTCTTATCAATCATTGAATCAATTTCTTTTATTGATTCTGCGCTAACAAAAATTGAACCTGCAGAAAACATGGCAAAAGACTACTTAATGGCCACTAAGGATAAACTAGAAATAATACTATCTAATCATTCTATTGAGAAATTTTCCCCTGAAATTAATAAAAAGATTACTGAAATAGAAGGTTGTGAACCACTTTTAGAAACTGTGGATACAAACGACGATCATAAAGTAAATTGCATTCACTCTGTTGTTAAACCTGGTTACGAAATAAGAATAACAGAAAAAGAAAAGAGAGTTCTAAAAAAAGCAGAAGTTAAAGTTTATTATAAGGAGGAAAAACAATGAGTAAAATAGTTGGTATAGATTTAGGCACTACTTTTTCAGCAATAGCAATCTTGGATGATTTAGGAAACCCAGAAGTGCTCGCTAATCCAGACACTAATAGCAAAATAACTCCTTCAGTAGTTTACATTGGAAAAACTGACAAAGTCTTGGTGGGTGATAAGGCTAAAGATGCGGCTATCGCTGAGCCAAACCGAGTGGCTATAGAAGTTAAAAGAGAAATGGAAAATGAAGATGTTGTATTTGATCCAACTAAAGGAACTTTTATTGAGGGAGAAAAAAATAGTAAAAATTTTACACCATCTCAAATTTCATCCTTAATTCTATCTAAATTAAAAGATTATACTACCGGAGTTAGAAAGGCAGTGATTACAGTTCCCGCTTTATTTGCTGAAAGAGCCAGAACAGCTACCATTGATGCAGCAAAACTTGCTGGTATTGAAGTGCTAGAATTAATCAATGAGCCAACAGCTGCAATACTTCACTATGCAAATCTTCCTGGGTCAAGTTTAAGCGGAAGAATTTTAGTTTTTGATCTTGGTGGCGGTACATTTGACGTAACAATTGCCAAAGTCCAAGGAAAAATTGTTGATGTGATTACCTCTAGAGGGGATAAACACCTTGGAGGAACTGATTTTGACAGGGAAATTGTAAAATTATTAAGCGAAAAATACAAAAAAGAAAAAGGTACTGGATTAAATGAAAAAGACAAAAAAATTCAAGATATTGCTGAAAAAATAAAAAGAATTTTATCAGTAAAAGAAAAGGTAAGTGAAGTGGTGGATGGGCCAAAAGGCCCTATCAAAATTGAGATTACAAGAGCTCAATTTGAAAAAGCAATTGGCAGATACCTAGAACAAATCAAAATGCTAGTGGAAGATGCTTTAGAATCTGCAGATTGTACACATGAACAAATCAAACAAACCTTATTAGTTGGTGGCAGCACTAGAGTCCCCTGTGTTGTTGAAACAATCAAAAAAGTGATGAAAAAAAATCCAGTTAAAGGAGTTAATGTTGATGAAGCTGTAGCTAGCGGGGCCGCTATTTACGCAGGGCTTCTCTCAAAAAAAGATCTTAATGCAGCACAAAAAAAATCTTTAGACAAAATAGAACTAGAAGATGTTTGTAACCATTACTTAGGAACTTTAGTGGTAGCCAAAGATCATGAGAGAAATATTCTTGGAGTAGCAAATAAAATCATTATTGAAAGAGATACAAAATTACCTTGTTCTAAAACTGTAGAAGTTGAAACTTTATATGATGGGCAGGCTGTAATTGAATGTAGCGTTACTCAAAGTGAAGGTCCTGAAAAAGACAAAGAATTTGTAACAATTCTACATGAATCAAATTTAGATCTGCCTAAAAATAGACCTGCGGGTCAACCTATTAAAGTTACTTATAGTTATGATAAAAGCGGAACTATTCATGTTGAATTTTTAGATGTTAACTCTAAGAAAAAATATGAAGCTGACTTAAAACCCATGGGCTCACAAAGTATTAAGGATCTCAAAAAAGATTTAAATTTTGATATAGAATAAAATGAATTTACCCTTAATAATTCCTGACAATCAAATTACTTTATTATCTGGAGATGTTTGGATAGTCTATGTTATTGGTATTATCATCTTGATTTTGTACAATGTATTTAAAGAAAAGGATGAAAAAAATCAATTAGCAGAAGAAATAGCAAGTATTCCTCAACTTGAAATCAAAGTAACAAAAACAAAACTTCCAGAAGAAATAAAACTAGGACCAATGCCTTCTTTTAAAGTTGAATTTAAAGGATGGGTAAGTCATCCAACAGACCCTACTATAAAACTTAATTTATTCATTAAAGATGTTTATTTGAATGACGAGGGTGAAGAAAAGTTAATGCCAGTCTCATGCCCTGTACTTC
Organism: Pseudomonadota bacterium; assembly: GCA_027623775.1. Lineage (GTDB taxonomy): Bacteria > Pseudomonadota > Alphaproteobacteria > HIMB59 > HIMB59 > HIMB59. The sequence continues at coordinate 2,597 of JAQBUY010000046.1, read as the reverse complement.
CAGACTGGACAGAAGGAACAACTAGATTTTTAAGAATAACAGAAGAAATCAACACTTCACCATTTGGTCATTTTAAAGAATTTACACATTTTAAATTTATACCAATTGAATATTTATCTGGTCCATTTAAAGGAAAGAGAAAGCTTAGATTTTCTCTAATAGCTACAGATGTGGATGCACAAAGTGACTGGGGAGCTTTTTCTAAAGATCAAGTTTCAAAAATACGTCATATAGCTAGCACAGATATTGATCATACTTTTACTGAAGTAGGTTTCCTAGAGAATTTCCTTAATAGAGAACAAATAGAAAATTTATCTATTAAAGTAGCGCTGGCAATAGCAGCTAGCGATGGGAATTTGGATCAAAAAGAACTTAATGTAATTAAAGAATGGGCAAATTTATCAACAACGAAACTTGAAGAAAAAGAGGCTAAAGAAAAGAAAAAAAAAATAAGCAATTTTATAAAAGAAGCCTACGTAGAAGCAAAATCCAAAAAAATATCTGTATCTGGCTTAATTGAAGAATTAAATGATAAAGCAATAAAAGAACAAAAATATGAATTAGTGGACCTTCTGTTGAAAGTGGTAAGTGCAGATGATGAGCTTTCTAAAGAAGAAGATGTAATGCTTAACAAAATTGTTAAAAAATTAGAAATTGATCAAAAAACTTATAACCAAATGAAAAACAAAACGATAGCTTCAGTAGGTAAAATTGAAACTGATGATTACTCATCAGGTTCTGATGAACAATTATTGGGTTTGTCTGACGAAGTTACCAATGAAGAAAAGTGTAAAGAACTCAGAAAGCTATACTCTAAATGGAATGGTCTAACTAATAGTTCTAACAAACAAACCAAAACTAGAGCTAAAGAAATGGTTAAAAAAATTGCTACGTTGCGCTCTAAATATAATTGTTAATGAACTCACTTGATATCTTTAGATACACCAAAGACGATCCTAATGAATTTGATATCAATAAACCTAAAGTAGATGAAAGTGAAAAAAATAAATATTTATCTAATTTACTTTCTCACTCCATCAAAGTTTCTGAAGAAATTTTTCCTAATATTGCAAAAAGTATTAATGAAATTTTTGCTAAACTAAAATTAGAAAATAACTTTAATTTTTTTGTAACCGCAGATCATATTGAAGCAAATGCTTCGTGTAGTGCTATGCCATTTAGTAACAAACCAGATATCGTGGTCACTTCTAAATTAGTAGAGCTTCTGACCAAAGAAGAATTAAAATTTGTCTTAGCACATGAAGTGGCTCACTATTACTATCAACACTCTATGTATCCTCATCATTCTACTGCTATGACAAGAGTAGAAAAATTAAATTTACTTAATTTATCAAGAGCAGCCGAAATCAGTTCTGATCGTATTGGATTTATTGCGTGTAATAATATTCAAACTTCCTTACGAGCAATGCTCAAACTAGCTTCTGGATTAAGTGATAAACATATTAACTTCAATTTCTCTGCCTATTTGAAACAACTAGATGAATTGGAGTCTTTAGGTGAAAATGAAAGTCAGCTATGGAGTTCTCACCCTAATTTCCTAGTAAGAATGAAATCTTTAATGTGGTTTGAAAAATCAAAAGAATACAACGAATTTGCTAATCATAGGCAAGGCACCCTCACACTAAGCGAAATAGATAAAAAAATTGATAGCTTAATTAGTAGATTAACTGGAAATGAACTGGAAGTATCCAATCAAGAGGTTTATGACCGTGCACTTTTATGGGCATCATTAAAAATGTATTTGGTAGATAAGAAATTTACAAAAGATGAACAAGAAAAATTTCGACAAAGATTTGGTGAAAAGAAAACAATGAGTACAATTTCATTCTTAAAAATATCAAATATAGACATTATTGATCAAAAAATTAATGAAGCCTTTATGGAGGCCAATTTACTGCTCAAAAATGAAAAGAAAAAACTCATAGATGAACTGATATCTATTGGCTCTGAAATCAAAAAAAGCGATATCACAATTGTAAGATATTTAGGTAATTTTGCTAATCAATTAGGAGATGAAAGAACAATTAGTCTAAATTGATATACAAATATTTAGATAAAGAAATAATTAGAACTTATAAGCTCAAAACTATTATGGTTTTTAGCGTGAGTTATTTTTTAATGGTAATTCTTTGAATTGATTTTTTCCTTTATGTCCTTCTTTAGTTAACCAGATAATTAATGGGATAATGCCAATTATTGTTATTGAAATAAGTTGCCACCACCCACTTTTATTAACATCGTGCAATCTTCTTGAACCGGCAGCGTAAATAGGAATTATAGTCAAAAGCGAAACTATATTAGACAATACTTCCGCACCCTCATCTCCTCCACTGGCAGCTCCTATTAATGCTACGCCCACACTTAATAAAATAATAAATAATTGAAACCACCAATATTCAGACCGGCTTGCTCTGCCGTTAAATGCAAAATATTTTCTTAAACAAGTGCTAATTGACTCACTAAAATTCATAAAAAAAGTATATATGATTTTGACAAATATTTCTTAATTTTTTTTGTTTACTACAAAAATAATGACTTCAAAAAGTAAATTACTTAACAACTAGTGAAAATTTAGG
>JAQBUY010000045.1 GCA_027623775.1 Pseudomonadota bacterium | reverse complement strand
CATAAAATTGATTTAGTTATTGATTTGCAAAATTCTTCTAGAACTCAATTTTACCATTTTTTTATTAATAAATTTTCTAAAGTAAAAATTTCAAGTTCTAGAAAATATTCTCATTATAGGTATTTTATTCCACCACAAGGAGAAGAACATGTTATTGCAGGATTAAATAAACAATTATCTTTAATTGGATTTAAGAATTTTGAAAATCCTGACTTAAACTGGATGATTAAAAATCCTCATCAAAATTTAAAAAAAAAATATGTCATACTAATACCTGGTGCTTCTCATAAAGGAAGTTATAAAAAATGGTCAGAAGATAGTTATGCTGAGTTATCAAACTATTTTATTAAACAAGGATTTGATATTTACTTAACTGGATCTATGCAAGATATTAAAACTATTGAGTTAATTCAAAAGAAATGCCCAGCAGCTATTAATAAAATCAATGAATCTAAAATAGAGAATTTTTTAGAACTATGTGCTAACTCATCCTTTATAGTTGCAAATGATACAGGGCCTACTCATATAGCAGCCCTGTCTAATAGGCCTCTATTTTGGATTGCAATTGATAACCCTATATCTAAGTCTTGTCAGCCATTTGGTAAAAAAATTATACCTATCTTGTCAGAAAACCTAATAGACATAAAATCATCTGATGTAATTGATAAAATACAATCATCGGATTTATCTTAAAATTCCCATAATTTTTTCAACTATATTGTTTTTTTTAAAAACTAATTTTAAATATTCTTTTTTATACGGTTCATATTCTTGATTAATTAGTTCCGGAAAGTTATTATCGTCATAAATAATGATAGTTTTTTTATTGAGCATTGTTGCAACGTGCGAACAACCACATTCCGGCGTTATTACATAAGAAGCCATATCAAGTACTTTTATCCAATCGTCTAATGTTGGTTCATGATAAAAGCTAATCTTTTGTTTATCATTATTTGAAATTTCTTCATCGATTTTAAATAAATCAATTCCATTTATAGTATTATTAAATCCTGAGTGCATGTTTTTTTCACTAGTTAATATAATTGAATAATCAGTATCATAATTAATAGATTTTATTAGTTCATCTAAATCATTAATTCTTTCTCCTTCTAACCAACTATTAGATAAATGAATAACAACCAATTTATTTTCTTGAAAAGAATTTTTCTTATATTCATAGCCCTTAGGCGATCCAAGGTTAAATCCTATTTTATTGAACAGTTTTAAAACTATTTCTGTTTGATGGATAATATTATTGTTCATCCTACCCTCATATCTTTCTATTACCTCAATATGATTAAAGAATTTTTTTAAAAACCAATGAATAATTAGTTTTTTTATAATATGTGTTTTTTTATATCTTGATAAAAATAAAGATGAAATTTTATTATTTGCAGGAATAAATAGTTTATAAAATCTATTTTTAAAAGGACTACAATTCACAACCCAATCAAATTTCTCTTTTCTCATATTGAGAATTAATTTGAATTGGTTGATAATGCCTTTTTCAAAAACATATACTTTTTGAAATAATTTAGTTCGATTTGCTAAAATTTGATTTGTGGAGGATGCCAATAAAGTAATACTTAGAGCATGTTTTTCTTTTAAAGTTTCTATAACGGGAAGGGTTAGTATTAAATCCCCTAAGCGATCATCTCTAATTATGCATATTTTTTTGATCAAAATTTTAAATTATTTCTATTTATATGATTTAAGACATAAAAACCCTATTTACAAACTCTTAATAACTGTTAATAATTAGTTAAATGAATTATTCAAAATTCTATAGAGCTAAATCTTTTTGTTAGTCCATTTCTTTCCAAGTAATTGTTATAAAAATCTTTAATTTGAATAAGCCCTTTAATAAAAATTTCCAACGAAAAAGAGACCTTCATAAGATCAATAGATTTATTTCTAGTGAAAATGTAAGGGTTATTTTGGAAGATGGCGAACAATTAGGTGTTATGACAATCAAAGATGCAATCGAACTTGCACAAGGCAGAGGATTAGATTTAGTTGAAATTGCTCCTAATAATGACCCCCCTGTATGTAAAGTCATCGATTATGGTAAGTTTAAATACCAAGAACAAAAAAAGAAGAATGAAGCTAAAAAAAAACAAAAAGTCATGGAAACTAAAGAGCTTAAGATCAGACCTGGAACAGGCGATCATGATTATGACGTTAAGCTAAGAAATGCTAAAAAATTCATTGGTGAAGGAAATAGGGTTAAATTTAGCCTCAGATTCAAGGGTAGAGAGATGGAACATTCGCGTCTCGGTATAGACATGCTTTTACGTCTAAAAAAGGATTTAATTGAAATTATTAGAGTTGAAATGGAACCAAAAATAGAAGGTCGTCAAGCCTTTTTAGTTGTTGCCCCAAAGTAAATATGATACAAAACCTTACTTTTTAATCGAAGGGGCTAAAAGGGTATGCCTCGAGATTTTAAATAACCTAACTATTAAGGAGTTAAAATGCCCAAACTAAAAACTAAAAGTAGCGTAAAAAAACGCTTTAAAATTACAGCTAGTGGAAAAGTGCTAGTTGCACATGTTGGAAAAAGACACGGCATGTCTAAAAGAACAAATTCTTTCATAAGAAGCTCTAAAGGTACAAGAGTTTTATCAGAAGCAGCATCAAGAATTGTGAAAGCAATGATGCCATATGGAAAATAAACAGGAGTTAAATTATGCCAAGAGTTAAAAGAGGTGTCACAGCAAGAGCAAGACATAAAAAAGTTTTTGAATTTACTAAAGGTCATCGAGGAAGAAGAAAAAATGTATTTAGAGTGGCTACTCAAAGCATGGACAAGGCTTTACAGTATGCCTATAGAGATAGAAGAGTTAAAAAGAGAGACTTTAGGGGACTTTGGATCCAGAGAATTAATGCCGGAGTTCGTGAGCATGGTTTGACTTATTCAACTTTTATTAATGGTTTAAAAAAAGCGAATATTGAAATTAATAGAAAAATATTATCTGAAATAGCTTTTCATGAACCGGTTGCTTTTAAAGTTATAGTTGAAAAAGCAAAATCAAGTTTAACGGTTTAAAAAATCTCCATGGACGTTTCAAAAGTCCTTAAAGAAGCTTTAGTAGAGTTAGAATCTACGGACAATGAAGATTCTGTTCAACTGATAAGAGTTAAGTATCTTGGGAAAAAAGGCCTCGTCACTGAATTATTAAAATCTTTAAAAGACCTTACCGATGAAGAAAAAAAGCATTTTGGAGCATCCGTTAATTTAGCTAAAGAGGAATTATTAGGTAAAATTAATTCTCGTTCTTTAGAAATTAATAAAACAAGCATCAATGAGAAGCTTACTAAAGAATCGATTGATATTACTTTCCCCCCGCCTATAAGTCATTTAGGAAAAATTCATCCAATATCCAAAACTTATAAAGAAGTAATAGATATTTTTGGAAATATGGGTTTTTCTGTTGCTGAAGGTCCTGATATAGAAACAGATTTTAATAATTTTACAGCTTTAAATATACCTGAGGATCACCCAGCTAGAGAAATGCAGGACACATTTTATTTAGATCAGAAAGATGAAAATAACAAACCTTTTGTTTTAAGAACTCATACAAGTCCCGTTCAAATTAGAACGATGATGAGCAGTGAACCTCCAATAAAAATTATTGCTCCAGGCAGAACTTATAGGTGTGACTCAGATTCAACACACTCGCCAATGTTTCATCAAATGGAGGGGCTATTAATAAATAATGATGCGAATATGGGGCATTTAAAGGGAAATTTAATAAATTTTTGTAAAGATTTTTTCCAAATTAATAATTTAAAAGTAAGGTTTCGACCAAGTTATTTTCCTTTTACTGAACCTTCAGCAGAAATGGATATAGCTTACTCAATAGTTGATAATCAAATTAAGCTAGGTGAAGGAGATAAATGGCTTGAAATTCTTGGCTGTGGAATGGTTAATCCAAAAGTTATTGAAAATTGTAAAATTGATAGTTCTAAATTCCAAGGCTATGCATTCGGTTTAGGTTTAGATCGTATTACAATGCTTAAATATGGCTTAACGGACATTAGATCTTTTTTTAATGGAAATAATAATTGGTTAAAAGAAAATGGATTTAGTTTAGGAAGAATCTGATCTAATGAAATTTACATACAGTTGGCTTTCCGATCACTTAGATACTAAATTAGATGCAAGTAGTATTGGTGAAGTACTTACTAACATAGGATTAGAATTAGAAAATTTAACAGATTACTCTAAAACGCATGGAGATTTTGTAGTAGCTTCCATTGTTGAATTTAAGAAACACCCTAATGCAGATCGTCTTAATCTTTGTACGGTCAATGATGGCTCTAAAATATATCAAGTTGTCTGTGGTGCTCATAATGTTAAAAAAGATTTTAAAGGAATTTTTGCTAAAGAAGGCCTCTATATTCCAGGTATAGATTTAACTCTTAAGAAGGGTAAAATCAGAGGTGAAATATCTGAAGGAATGATGCTTTCAGAAAGAGAATTAGGATTAAGTGATGATCATGAGGGTATAATAGAATTACCTCAAAATATAGCTGATGGAACAGATGCAGTTACAGCACTAGGTTTAAATGATCCTGTATTTGAAATAGCGATTACACCAAATAGAGGGGATTGTTTAAGCGTTAGAGGTATAGCTCGTGATTTAGCAGCCAAAGGCTGCGGAACATTAAAAGATTTAAAGATAGAAAAAATAGAATCTTCTAATTTTAAAAGCCCAATCAGTTGGTTTATTAAAGATGATGGCAATAGTTGCGAATACGTTTTAGGAAGATATTTCCGTAATGTTTCTAATCATAAAAGTCCTGAATGGCTTGTAAAAAAACTTATTAGCATAGGACAAAGACCTATTAATGCTTTAGCCGATATTACAAATTTTATTACTATTGACCAAGGAAGACCCCTGCATGTATTTGATGCAGATAAGATTGAAGGTGATCTGACAATGCATTTAAGCAAAGAGGGAGATAAAGTCGATACACTTGATAATAAAAATTACAAACTTTCAAAAATAAATACTGTCATTTCTGACTCTAAAAATATCCATGGAATTGCTGGAGTGATAGGGGGATTAGTAAGTGGATGTAATGAAACTACACAAAATGTTTTTCTTGAAGTTGCATCATTTAAACCATCTGGCATAGCGAAATCAGCAAGATCATTAGGAATATTCTCTGATGCAAGACAATGTTTTGAAAGAGGTATTGATAAGGCTTTTATTCAAAAGGGAATGGATTACGCCTCATCACTTATTATTGAATACTGTGGTGGTGAAGCGAGCACTATTGTTGAGGCGGGAAATTTAAACTCTAACCCCGTTTTTATTGATTATGAATTTGAAAAATTTACTAAAGTTATTGGATTTAATCTTGATAGTTCTAAACAAATTAAATATTTAGAAAATTTAGGTTTTAAAATTTTAGAGCAAAATAAAACAAATTGTGCAATCGAAGTTCCTACATGGAGAAATGATATCGAGTCTCCTATTGATATTATTGAAGAAATTATACGCCTCCATGGATTTGAGCATATTAAAGAAGAAAAAGTAATTAGTACAAATGAAGAGAAAATTAAAATTGAAAATTCATTTTCTAATAAAAAATTTAAAATATATGAAAGAGTGAAAAAAATACTTGCAAGTGAAAAATATCAAGAAATTATTACATTTTCTTTTCATTCCGCTTTTTCTCATGCTTCTTTAAAAGGAGATGCGTCTTTAAAATTATCAAATGCTATTAGTGAAGAATTTGGTTATATGCGTAATTCAATGTTTGGTAATCATTTAAATGTTTTAGAAGAGAATCGAAAAAAAGGATTTGAGCAACAGAGTGTTTTTGAAATTGGACCCATATACCAAGATATTAATAGTCAAGATAATATACTCTCAATGATGGCTTTTTCCATTAAGGGAATTAATACTGTATTTAAAAGCGAAATATTTGCTTTTAATAAGCTTTCCACTCAAATAACAATGCTGTTAAAAGAATTAAATTTTGACATACAACAATTTGTTATTAAAAGATCTGAAAACTCAATGTTTCATCCTGGTAAGTCTGCTGAATTATGGCAAGGAAAAAAACTTATAGCTCATTACGGTGCAATACACCCATTTATAGTTCAAGAATTCATTAAAGCTCCTGAGGTATATGCCGCTGAAATATATTTAGATAATCTTCCCCTTGATTCAATCTATAATATTAAAAAAGTAAGTTTTTTTGAGTCTAGTTACCCATTCAGTAAAAAAGATTTTTCTTTTATCTTTAAGAAGGATCAAAATTTATTTGAAGTCTATAAAACTATTTTAGGAATAGATAAAAAACTCATACAGGAAGTAGATTTTTTTGATCAGTTTTATTCCGAAGAGATAGGAATAGATAATAAGAGTATTACTTTTAGAATTAAAATTCAGTCCAAAGAGAAGACATTAGAAGATAAAGAATTAGATGATGTTTTCTCTCGAGTAATTGACACAATTACAAATAAGTTTGATGCGCAGTTAAGAAATTAATGGAAATTTCTAGAATTAGGAATTTTTCCATTGTAGCACATATTGATCATGGTAAATCTACGCTTGCCGATAGAATTATCGAATACTGTGGTGGAATGGATGAACGTACTAAAAAAGACCAAGTTCTCGATTCCATGGATATTGAAAGAGAAAGAGGCATAACGATTAAAGCCCAAACTGTTAGGCTTAAATATATTGATGCAAACAAACAAGAGTATCAACTAAATTTAATGGATACCCCAGGTCATGTTGATTTTTCTTATGAAGTCTCTAGATCGTTATCTGCGTGCGAAGGCTCAATTCTAGTTGTTGATAGTACTCAAGGAGTTCAAGCTCAAACAATCGCAAATGCTTATCAGGCAATTGAAGTTAATCACGATATACTTCCTGTTTTAAATAAAATTGACCTACCTTCCTCTGATCCGGAAAGAGTTAAGGAAGATATAGAACAAACAATTGGTATTGATGCCTCAGAAGCACTCCCTGTTTCAGCTAAAACAGGAGAAGGTATTCCCGCACTATTAGAGCAAATTATTTTAAAACTACCGCCTCCAGTATCTGAGGGGGACGAACTAAAAGCTCTCCTAGTAGATAGTTGGTATGATAATTATTTAGGAGTGACAGTATTAGTAAGAATTAAAGGGGGCAAACTTAAAAAAGGAATGAAGGTTAAATTCATGTTTAATGACCAAGTCTATTTGATAGAAAGATTAGGTTATTTTACTCCTGAAATTAATTACTGTAATGAATTAACTCCTGGAGAAATTGGATTTTTTAATGCCAGCATTAAAGCTGTTTCTGACTGTAAAGTTGGTGACACCATTATTGATGTTAACAACAAGACAGTTAAGGCATTACCAGGATTTAAACCTTCTTTACCAGTAGTTTTTTGTGGAATATATCCAGTAGATACCTCTGATTATGAGCATTTAAAAGAAAGTTTAGGAAAATTAGCTCTTAATGATTCAAGTTTTGTTTATGAAAAAGAGTCTAGTGCAGCTCTTGGATATGGATACCGATGTGGTTTTCTAGGATTACTACATTTAGAAGTTTCTACAGAACGCTTAAGAAGAGAGTTTAATTTAGATTTGATTACAACAGCACCTGGTGTTGTTTATAAAATTATTAATAATCGTGATGAAGAAATAGTAATCAGTAATCCTACTGAACTACCAGACCCTTCACAAATTAAAGAAATATTAGAACCTTGGATAAAATCAACAATTATTGTTCCTCAGGAGTATTTAGGAGCTGTAATCAACTTGTGTATAGATAAAAGAGGAAAACAAACAAACTTAAATATCCAAAATAATAAAGTAATTTTAGATATGGAATTACCTCTCAATGAAATAGTTATAGATTTTTACGATAAACTTAAATCATATTCAAAAGGGTACGCTAGTTTTGATTACTATGTAGAAGGATATAAGTCTGGAGATCTTGTACGGTTAAGTATTTTAGTGAATGGAGAATTAGTAGATGCCTTTTCAAATATTGTTCATCGAACTAGAGCTGAATATATAGGAAGAAGAATATGCATTAAATTAAAGGATTTAATACCAAGACAAAACTTTCAAATAGCAGTTCAAGCAGCCATTTATGGAAAAATTATAGCTCGAGAAAGTATAAGAGCATTTAGAAAAGATGTTACAGCAAAATTATATGGTGGTGACGTCACAAGAAAGAAAAAATTATTAGAAAAACAAAAAAAGGGTAAGAAAAGAATGAAGCAATTCGGTAGTGTGGATATTCCGCAAGATGCTTTTTTTGAAGCTTTAAAAATAGGTGAAGAATAATCAAAATTTATGAACATCATCTATAGACCTAAGAAAGCATATCAATTAATAAGAATAGGTAAAAATAATGACGGTGGATATTTAGTTGAGCATAACTCGGTACTGAATACATCTGTATTAATCAGTATGGGGATATCGGCAGATTGGTCTTTTGAAAAAAATTTTTATAGATTAAATAAAATACCAATTAGTACTTTTGATGCGAGTCTTAATAATTCATTTTGGAATAGTAGAATTAAAAAATCTTTTTTAAAATTACTAAAATTATCTTTTTTTCTTTTTTTAAAGATATCTATTTAT
>JAQBUY010000044.1 GCA_027623775.1 Pseudomonadota bacterium | reverse complement strand
TGGTAAATCAAAGGCTAAAGCAGCATCTGGAGCAGTTCAGCTAGAAAGTTGGAAAGAAAATTACTAAAGTAATAAAATTCTAACACAAAAAATTATAACTCTAACACAAATTAAGGAAGATTTATTAAATTGTTGATTTATATACTTTTTTAATAAATTTTTGATATTTATCTAAGATTAATAAACTCTAACACAATATAATATATATCTAACACAAAAAAATATTAACATTATTAAAAATGTTAATTTTTTTACTAAAAAAGGAAATTATCTATATTTTATAGGCTTTATTTAATTAAATAGATTATTTTAGATAAAAAAATTGAATAGTAGAAAACTATAACACAAATATATTTACTCTAACACATAATAATATTTACAATAATTTATGATTGTGTTAGAGTTTACTAATTTTGGATAAAAATATATGGAAACTATCCACAAAAAAAATGGAAGGTTACATATATATGTTCGTCAGGATAAATATAAAGGTGAGCTAAAATCTAATAATTGGGTTGGCCGGACATATATAAATGGTAAGCAAAAAGTGTCATCTTCAGGGACAACTAACCTTGATGAAGCTATATCTGTACTAGAAAAATGGTTTGATGAGATTCAATTAGAGAAAAATGATAATATTAATGTAAATCAGCAGACTTTAAATCAAAATCAAGAGAATAATTCTGAAAAAGATGTAACCACTCCAATAAATCAAGAAAATAAAGATATTTTAACTTCCACCTCGCATGCGCACAATGAAACTATGAAAGAGCCCTCAAAAGGCTTAACAATTGGAATGTTAGAAAAGCTAAAAAATTTTAGATTTTCTAAATCAAAAGACAATGACTCAACTAATAAAGAGCAATTTAAGGGCAATGCAAATCCAAAAACTAAAGAAAATAAAATAAAAAAAGTTTTTCAAAATTTTTTTCAGTCTAAAGTTAGTAAATTAATTGTTGCGGGAGAAGAAATAGCAGGCTTAGATATAACAAAAGAAGCTATTAGAGTAGCACAAGTCTCACAAGATAAAGAAAAAAATTGGATTTTAGATAAATTTTCTTACCGTCTATTGGATCAAGAAAAAGTTACTGAAAATATTATAGAGAATAAAGATTATGTGGCTGAAGAGATTGCATTAGCAATGTCTAATGCAAAAATAACATCAAAAAATGTAGCATTATCAATTCCTGTAACTAGTGCCATCATAAGAGTTGTTACCAGTCCTTTAATGACGAACGATGAATTACAAAAAGCAATTGAAACCGATTCTCTTTGGGAAAATTTAATTCAATTAACGAATAATTTAAATGATTACTCAATTTTTCATCAGGTAATAAATAGAAATTCAAAAAATAATACTATGGAAATTTTATTTGTTGCTTCAAAACTATCTGACGTAAATGCTTATGCATCAATAGTAAAAAAAGCCGGTCTTAATCCTGTTATTATTGATGTTAGATGTTTTACTTTAAAAAATGCATACGATAATACAAAATTTAAAAGTATTACTGATAAAGGAAACTCTATCATATTAGAACTAGGTATAGATGAAAACTATATGATGATAATTCATAATAATACACCTGTAATCACAGATATTTTTTTAAGACCTCAAGAAAAGGAACATTTGTTTAATGTTAAGAGTGAACAAATTTCAACAGAAGCAGAGGCAGTTATTAGACGATATGCGATGCAAGTTAAACAGGCAATCACAGATTATGAAAGTAAATATGAAAATAAAATTACATCCATACAAGTTGTTTCTAGTTTAAAAAATATTTCACTTTTACTCTCAGTATTTAAAAAGAATTTACCAACAACAGAATTTGTTAATTTTGATCCATTGCAAAGTGTTAGTGTGCCTTCTTATAATAGTGAAAAAATCACTGGTGATAATAAATCGCCATTATCTTCAGTACTTGGTTTAGCTTATAGAAAATTAGATGTATTTGGATATTATAAATTTGTAACAGCAGTAAAAAATATAAACTTATTACCAAATAGAGATGCCATTCGACAGCAAAATAAATTAAAATTTTTATCAGGATTTGCACTTAAAGGAGTTGCGGGCGCAGTTGCTGGAATTTATTTATTATTAATTGTTTTTTCTTATTTTCAAATCAGCACTAATAAAGAAAAGTTAGTTGAATTTGATCAAGTGCAAATAGAATTTGATAAATTGAATATTGAATTTTTAAAATTAGCAAAACAAAGAAAAGAAATGCAAATGTCTTTAGATCTTGGTAAAATGATTAATTCTAATCAAGATACATCTTACAGAACTCTTGCCCAAGTAGCCAGAAGTGTTCCTTTAAGAGTTAACTTTACTAAAATAACTTTTGATGGCAATGATAGTTTGATTATCGAGGGTTTGGCTTTCTCTGATCAAGATATCTTAAATTTTATTGTAAACCTAAATGCAAAATCACTAATTGAGCAAGCTTCATTAGCAGCAATGAAAGTTGTGAGTACAGAAACTACCACAGGAAATAATAACAAAAAAGGATTTATAATTAACTGTAAATTGAAAGCAATATAATGGACTTAGCAAATTTAAAAAATATAGATGTTAATGATTTATTTAATAAGCTGAAAAGGGGTGGTTTTGGAGATAAAAAATTATTAACTAAATTTGGTATCGGTTTTGGAGCTTTAGTAATCTTTTTAATTATTTATTATGTATTTGTTTCGCCTGTAGTTAGTGTACAGGAAGAGAAGTTGAGAACTATGAATGAGAATAAATTAAAAATAATTGAATTTAATAATAATATTTTTACCTTAAAAGATTCAGTTAAAAAACTAGAACCTGAATATGAAAAAAATAGTAAATTGTTTCATAGCAAAAAAGAAGTTGAAGATCTTTATCAAGATATAAGTAATTATGCTTCATTAAATGGTTTATCTATAGTTAATCTTAAAAAAAGTGAAGCAAAAGCAGTAAATGATTTGGCTCAAACAACAGCAGAGACTAATACTAATTCAGAACAAAACTTAACTACTGAAAATAATTCAGAACAAAACTCAGCTACTGAAAATAATAATGAAGGGCAACAAGTGCTTTATTATGAAATTCCAGTAGAATATGAAATTCGTGGAAATTTTTTAAGTTATCTTAAATTTAGAAGAGCTTTATCAAAATCTGAAAAAGTTATTAATTTTGATAAGGAAGAAATTGCACCAATAACTGAAATTCAAGGACAAATTTTATCAAAAGGAACAATATCAATTGTAGGTTTGCCAAATGAATATCAATAAAATTTTAAAATTATCTATATTTTTAATAACAATTTTATTTTTTCAATTGCAATTTATGAATTTAAAAGCTGACAATACAAATAAAATAGATGATGAAGAATTGCCAGCTATTGATCCTTTTGCAGGTGGCGTTGGAAACATTAGTCAAGACAGCACCGAAACATCTGGTCAGGCTAGTCAAAGCAACAGTCTTTTAAATAATATGAGATTAGTTGGAACAATAATAGGTGAGAATAAAAAGATAGCAATTTTTTCATCACCAGACGGTGGTGTATTTAAATTTAAAGAGAATGACGCAATAACAGACTCGACTATGTTAATTGAGGTTTTTAATGAAGTAGTAATAGTTCAAGACGAGTCTAAAAATCAATTTGAAGTTTACATGAATAATATAATTAAGCCTAGCGGTGGATAAACAATGAAAAAATATTTAAAAATTTTATTATCATTATTTTTTATTGTACTACTTCAATCTTGTGCAACACATGAAAAAAAACCTAATTCAGTTCATGGTGATCAACCTTTAATTGATACAGACAAGATTATTACTGAAGGTCGTGCAGATATGGACAAGAAAGTTATTGACGGTCCTAAACCTTACGACAACACAGGCATACCAAGAGCAGATAAGCGTAAAACAATAACTACAGAGAACGTTAAAAACTACGTAAATATTCCTGATGAATATACTAACCTTAAACAAATGATTGATATTAACCTTCAAGGTTTAGATTTTAGGTATGTAATGTTATTGATGGCTGATATTGCTGATATAAATATTTTAGTAGGAGATGAAGTAAGTGGTACAGTAAATGCTAAAATTGAAAATGTTGGATGGGATGTTGCATTTCAAACTTTGTTAGATATGAAAACATTAGTTGCTGATATTGATGTTGTGAATGGAATAATAAGGGTGCATACACCAGAAAATTTAACTGCTCAAGAAACAGCTAAATCAGCAAGAGCAGAAGTATTACAGAAAAAAATATCACTTGAAGAATCAGTTGAGCCAATTTTAGCTGAAATATTTAGATTATATTATATTAGCCCTACACAAGCGAAAACTACGCTGGAGGCTTTATTTGCAACACAAGGGGCTGAAGGAGCTGCAACAATGACCAATCTATCAATTACAGTTGAAGATACTACTAGATCGATAATTGTTAGGGGTCACAAACCTGATCTTGATACGATTGATGCAGTTATAAGAGAGATAGATGTAAAAACTAAACAAGTTTTAATTGAAGCTTTTATTGTTGAAGCAGACTCTACTTTTCAAAAAGCTTTAGGTACAAGAATTGGTGCGATGTCAAAACAACTTGATCACCAAGCTTTAATATCAGGATCTATAGGTGGTGCCGCTACAACAACAGCAGGTGTAACATTAGGAGCTGCCGCTGGAACAGTTACTAACAATTCAATTACGGGAGCAACTAGTGGAATAGGTATATTAAAACAAATGGGATCAGCAGTTCTAAAACTCGAAATTGAAGCATTAGAGTCTTTAGGAAAAAATAAAATTGTTTCAAGCCCAAGTGTATTTACATTAAATAACCAAGAAGCAAAAATTACTCAAGGCACACAAATTGCTTATCAAACTATTATTGATGGAACTGTTACTACTGAATTTAAAGAGGCTGCATTAGCACTAACAGTTACACCAAGCATAATTGGTGATGGTAATGTATTATTAGACATTAAAGTTAATAATGACTCTCCAATCGAAGTAGCAGGTTCAGACGAACCCGGTATTAAAACCAATGAAATAACAACAAAACTATTAGTTAGTGATGGTGATATTGTAGTTATTGGTGGAATTAAGATTAATACTCAAGCAAATACAAATACAAGAACTCCAGGATTAAGCAAGGTACCAGTAATTGGCAACCTGTTTAAAGGAAAAAATGAAAGTGATAAACTTACAGAAATGCTAATCTTTTTAGCACCAAGAGTAATCGATTAAGATGGGTAAAACTAAATTAGACCCAGCAAGTGAACAAAATATTTTAAATATGCTAATGGAGAGCTCTACCATTTCAACTGAGCAAATGACTAAGATTAATAATACAAGCGCTGAAATAGGTAAGACAAAATTAGAAACTGCTTTTGAATTAAATTTTGTTGATGAAGACAAGATATTAAAAATTTTATCAGCTAACTATTCACTTCCGATTGTAGATTTAAAAAAAACAGTAATAGACCCTAAGATTAAAAAAATTATTGATATCAGGTATATTCAAGACAATTTATTAATTCCATTTGAAATGGGTAACGGTATTTTAAAAATTGCAATAGCAGATGCATCAAAACTAAGTTTGATGAAAAATTTAAAAACAATGACAAAAATGGAACCAGAATTATATGCAGCTTCTATAAGCAATATAAATTCTTTTATTGAAAGATTTACAAAAAATGAAACCAAAAAAATATCTGATGCAAATATAAAAGTTGAAAATAATCAAAAAAATAAAGATGAATTAATTGAAGTTGGTTCAGAAGTAATTGTTTTTGGTAATAAATTAATTACAGAGGCAATTAATTTAGGTGCTAGTGATATTCATATTGAAAGTTTTAGGGATAGTGCACAAGTTCGAATTAGAATAGATGGTATTTTAAAAATAATGGATAAATACACTAAATTCTTATTTGAAAACTATAATGCAGTAGTAGCAAGAATAAAAATTATCAGTAAGCTTGATATAGCTGAGCGAAGAGTGCCCCAGGATGGTGCCTCGACATTCAAATCCGATACAAAAGAAATCGATTTAAGGGTTTCAATTTTACCTACAAAAAATAATGAAAGAATTGTAATGAGGATTTTAAATAAAGATGCAGGAGATAAAGCTCTCTCTACTCTTGGTTTTGAAGAAAAAGATTTAGAAAAACTTGTTAGAGCAATCACTTCTCCTCAAGGAATGGTTTTAGTCACTGGTCCAACAGGAAGTGGAAAAACAACAACTTTGTATAGTATTTTAAAACATATTAACAAACCAGGCTTGAATATTTTAACTGCTGAAGATCCTGTTGAATATGAAATGGAAGGAATAGGACAAGTCCAAATTAAAGAGAGTATTGGCTATACTTTTGAAGAAGCGCTTAGATCTTTTTTACGTCAAGACCCAGAAGTGATCTTGGTTGGAGAGATTAGGGATAAAGAAACTGTCGATATCGCCTTGAAGGCTGCACTGACTGGTCATTTAGTTTTTAGTACGCTTCACACTAATGATGCGCCAAGTTCAATTACTCGTTTATTAAATATGGGAACTCCAAATTATTTAATTTCTGCAGCTTTAACATTAATTATGGCACAAAGATTGGCTAGAAAAACTTGCTTGGATTGCAGAATAATTGATAAAAATATTACTCCAAAGTTATTAAACTCAATTGGTTTTTTACCAGAACAATCTGCTAGAGCTAAAATTTACAAAGGAAATGGATGTGAGACTTGTAGTGGTAGTGGCTATAAAGGCAGGATGGGTATTTATGAAATTCTTGAAATTGAAAATGAATTAAAAGCAGGAATTTTATCTAATCTTCAACAAAATGAATTAAATGCAATAGCAAAGAAAAATGGTTTTAGAACCATGCAAGACATGGGCCATGAATTAATGTTGAGTAGCGATCTTTCTTTTGCAGAGTATGAAAGGGTTTTACAATCTAAATAATGTTAAATTTTGAATATAAAGGAATTTCTCAAGGTAAGTATGTCGAGGGAGAAATTGAAGCTTTAAATAATGCAGAAGCTGCACACAAACTTAAAGGTCAAAAAGTAATTATTACAAAACTTAAAGAGGTAAAAAAAAAGAAAGCAGTTGTTAAAAAAGAAAAAACTTCTTTCAGTTTTGGTACTGGGATAAAAGCTCAAGAAATTTTAATCTTTTGTAAACAGTTTGCAACGATGCTTAGAGCTGGACTGCCTGTATTAAATACATTAGAGATGTTAGAACGTCAAACCACAAGACCCCCAATGAAAAAAGTTATTCAAACAATTAAAAAAGATTTAGAATCTGGAAATGCTTTATCAAAATGTTTTTCAAAACATTCAAAGATTTTTGATACAGTTGTAGTAAATCTAATTAAAGCAGGTGAAGCAAGCGGTAAGCTTGATACCTTTTTACAAAAAATAGTTGTCTCATTAGAAAAAAGAGAAAAAATTAAATCACAAATTAAGAGTGCTTTATTTTATCCAGGTGTTCTTTTTTCGGTTGCAATATTAGTAACAATTTTTATGTTAATGAATGTGGTACCAACCTTTGTAAATATGTATGAAGGAATGGGAATGGGAGATGAGCTACCAACTCCAACAGCTGTCATTATGGCCATGAGTGAATTTGTTCGCTCGATAGGTGGTTTGATACTTTTAATTTTTATTATTTTATTTGTAGTAGGTTTTAAATATTTAATAAGTAAAAACTATAACGTTAAAAAAGCTTGGCACAAAATCATGTTAAAACTTCCAGTTTTTGGAAATTTAATTAATAAATCAATTCTTGCAAAGGTATCTTTAGTATTAGGTAATTTAAATCAGGCAGGAGTTGATTTAATTGAAAGTATTGATATTGCTAAATCTGTAACTGATAATGTAATTGTCATTGAAGCTTTAGAAAATATAAAAAAAGGAATTTTCTCAGGTGAGAGTTTAACTAATTTGTTTAATAAAGAAAAAACATTTCCCCCAACATTTACTCAATTAATTTCAGTAGGAGAACAAACAGGTAGTTTAGACGAAATGTTTGGTTCTGTTGCAATTTACTATGAAGAAGAATTTGATGTCGCTGTTGCTAACCTTGCAAGCTTGATTGAGCCCATCATGATCGTCTTTATGGGTATTACAATAGGTGGATTAATGCTTGCAATGTATGCACCAATATTTAATGTTGGAGCTATTATTGGCTAGCAATCTAACAATTAGCCTAAAATGTGTTTAATTTTTATTAAATTAATTGACCTTTAATCGTAATCTAAATAATATTATCCTAATTATTAAAGTGAGGTTTGAATGAATAAAATTAAGAATAAAGGTTTTACATTAATAGAATTGCTAGTGGTTGTAGCAATTATAGGAATTTTAGCAGCAGTAGGTGTTGTTGCTTATAATGGTTATACCGCATCTGCAAAAGTGAATGCTACAAAAACAATTCATGCTCAGACAGTTAAATATATGTCAGCAGAACTTCAAAAATGCTCTTTGGGCGAGACCCAATTCATGGGAACTCAGACCTGTCCCGCAACAGCAGCTAAAGCTGTAGCAGGAGCGATTGCCACAATGACTGATAAAAATCCATACATGATGACTAGTAATGCTATTAGAGCTGGCACTGGATATAATGAAGGATTTGTAAGTGTAAGTGCAGCTGGAACTACTGTTGTAATAAACACTTGTATAAAAACTGGATGTACCACAGCAGATAGAATGACATCAACTATTACTGTAGACTAAAAAATTAAAATAATGAGATGGCAACTCAGTCAAGGCTTTACCTTGATAGAGCTGTTAGTTGTGGTTGCCATTATAGGTATATTGTCGGCCGTTGGCGTAGTCTCGTATAGTGGTTACAAATCATCTACTGAAAAAAAACAAGCAGAGATTACTTTAAATACAATTTATTTAGCTCAGCAAGAATACAAATCAAATAATGGAGACTATTGTATTGCTACATGTACTAATAATTCGCAAATCATTGCAAATTTATTTGACAATGTGGATGACCTTTCTTCTCAGAGCTTCACATTTAAAGTTACTAGCGCTGCAACGATGAGTATTATCGCAACCAACAAAGTGAATAGGAGTTGCACTATAACTATAACCGAAATAAATAAAA
>JAQBUY010000043.1 GCA_027623775.1 Pseudomonadota bacterium | reverse complement strand
TATTTTAGAGAAGCATCTAGATTAAAAATGTGGATTGATCAATCTAACATAATTATTGAGAATAATGCTTATATTTATAGTTATTTTGGAAGAAAAAGACGATTACCAGAAAGTAAAAGCCCAAATAAAGGAGTAGCAAAACATGCTGTCCGTAGTGGAGTAAATTTCTTAGTACAAAGTGTAGCTAGTGACATCAATATTTTAGGTGTTATTGATACTATTAATTGGATTAAAGAAAATAAATATGATAAATTTATGATACCATTTACTGTAGTTCATGATTCAATTGTGGCAGAAGTACAAGAAAACTATGTTGATGAATGGGTAACTAATGTAAAAGGATTTTTACAAAAACCACGAGGAATAGAAATTCCAAATTGTCCAATTGGCGTAGATTTTGAAATAGGCCCTAGTTGGGGTGATCTAAGTGACTACAAAATTTGATGGTATAAAATTTCCTTTCTTCGGACTTAAAAATAAACCCTATAAAATCTCATTTTCTAATAGTTCTGTTGTTTTAACTAAATTTATATATGGTAGGGTATCTATTCTAGATGATGTTTCTTTACTAGGAAAAAGTTATTCAGAAAGATTATTAGAACTAGATACTATACATCCGCAAACTCGTATAGTATTTGATTTTACATTTACCTCTTTATCTCAACTTATTAAATCAATTGATAAAGTAAAATGGGGATTAGACTCCGATGGAAAAAGCTTTAATTTAAGACGTAAACAAAAATTTAAAGCGCAAATAGCGCAAGTTAAAAAGAAAAACGATAACTTATTATGGATTGAGGGAATCTCTTATCCATTTGAATTACCTTACGATATTGACAATTTTAAATCTAAAGATTTATATGCTTTACTAGTAAAAGTTAATAATACTTGGTATATTAAAGAATTTACCCATGAAAAACAATTTATAAAAGAAATTAAAATATAATGCAAACATTTTTACCCTATGATGATTTTGTTTTATCACTAGACTGTTTAGATTATAGACGTTTAGGTAAACAACGAGTGGAAGCAATGCAATTACTTAATGCTATGAAACGTGAAAAAGGTGGATGGATTAATCATCCTGCAACCAAAATGTGGCGTGGATATGAAAAAGCCCTTACAGAATATATGAATCTTTCTATTATGTTATGGAAAGGTAGAGGATATAAAAATACAATGAAAATTGTGGATGTAGGTGAGTTAATTGATGATGATTATCCTTCTTGGTTTGGTGATAAAAAGATTCATGCTAGTCATAGATCAAATTTACTTAGAAAAAACCCAGAATTTTATGGCAAATATGGATGGACTGAACCCGATAATTTAGAATATATTTGGCCTATAAAATGAAGCATTTGATTTCTATAGATCAATATAATTATCAAAGCCTACATACACTTTTTGAAAAGGTAGATAAAGAAGAATATGGATTTATAGAAACAAGTTATCCTAAAAAAGGGCAAATTGCTACTTTATTTTATGAACCTTCTACTAGAACAAGTGCAAGTTTTCATAGTGCTGCTACACAATTAGGATATTCTGTTTTATCTATTAATGAGGTTAATTATTCAAGTGTAACTAAGGGAGAAACCTTAGAAGATACTATTAAAACTATTGGTAGTTATGTTGATCTAATTGTTTTACGTCATGGTGAAAAAGGAGCTTCAAAAAGAGCAGCTTCGATCTCACAAGTACCTATTATTAATGCAGGAGATGGTATAGGAGAACATCCTACACAAACTTTATTAGATTTATATACTATTTGGAAAGAAAAATCTAAGATTGATGGGCTAAATATTACTTTAATGGGAGACTTAAAAAACGGTCGTACTGTTCATAGTCTAATAAAAATATTAAGATTATTTAATGTTCATATTAACTTAATTAGTCCATCTAGTTTAAAATTACCTAATGAATATTTAAAACACAGTGACCAAGAATCAACTCAATTTTTACCATACGCTGCTACTACAGATGTTTTATATGTAACTAGAGTTCAAAAAGAAAGAGGATCTAAAGAGGAATATAAACTTTCTCTATCTGAGTTAAATCAGCTACCAAAAACAGCTATTGTACTACATCCATTACCTAGAAGAAAAGAATTACCAATTACATTTGATAATGATCCTCGTGCAAAATATTTTCAACAAATTAAAAATGGTTTATTAGTACGAAAAGCTCTATTAAGGCAGTTTCTAGAAAATAATTGAAAAAATAAATATGCAAAAGCAACATATTAAAAGAGGAGTAATTAGTTGAGTAATAGATTTCATTTGGCTATTGCAGGCGGCGACTTATCAATAACAGTTCCTTGGTACCAAACAGTATTAGGTTGCAAGTTAGATATGTCAGAAGAAGGTAAGTGGCAAGATATTGACTTTTGGGGTAATGAATTAACACTTCATGCAACATCTCCTAGATATGAAAAAGGGCCTGAAAGAGAAAGACACAGCGTTGATACGGGATATGTGAGTGTACCACATTTTGGTATTCACTTACTATTGTATCAATACAATGATGTTAAAGATATGGTGCAGGCCAAAGCTAAGTTTTTTGATATTCCATATACAAGATTTCAGAATACAAGTTATCAACAAGAAACATTCTTTGTTGAAGATCCTAATTACAACTTACTAGAAATAAAGAGTATAATAAAAGAAAAGATTTATTAAGATAGCATGGCTGAAAAAATAAAAATTAAAAATGCAATTTTACAAAGTAAAATGTATATCTTTAAAAAAGATATTAGTGATCCTGCACGTTTTGAATCTCAATTTAGAGAAATTATAGATAAAAATATATTTGAATGGTTCGATTATGATCGAGAAAGTGAATTATATACTATTCCAAGTAATGCTTATCATAAACTAGATATACAAAAATATAGTGACCAACGTAATTTTAAAGAAGCAAAAACTAAATTTAAATTTAAGGGAACTTTACGACCAGAACAACAAAAAGTATCTGATGCTTTTTTTAAAAGAAAAGGAAGAGTAACTAGTGGTCTTTTTCAGGCTCCTTGTGGGTGGGGAAAAACTTATGTTGGATGTAATATTATAGCAAGAGCCAATGTACCAACTCTAATTATGGTTCATACTAAACTTTTATTTAAACAATGGCAAGAAGAGCTTAATAAACAATTACCTGGAATTCCAATAGGTACTATAGGTGATGGTGAATTTAATATTCAAGAAATTACAGTTGGAATCTACAAAAGTATATATAATAATTTAACAGCATTAAGTAATCAATTTAGTATGGTAATGGTAGATGAGGCACATCTTTGTCCAGCGGAACTTTTTTCAAATGCTTTAAATAATATTAATTGTAAAATTAAAATCGCTGTTACTGCAACCCCTAAAAGAAAAGATGGAAAACATGTTGTTTTAGATGATTACTTTACTCCTTATAAAATTTTTGCTCAAGATTTAAGTAAAAAAGACAGCCCATTAGTAGAGTTAGTTCAAACAGATATTCCATTTAATGTTATTGATCCTGAAAGAGATTGGAGTAGACAATTAAATAAACTTACTGAAAGAAATGAATATATAAATCTTATTAGTCAGGTAGCAACTCAAGACATTGCTAATGGAAGATGTCTATTAATTTTGTCAGACCGTGTAAGTATGCTTAAAAATTTACAAAAATTAATTAAAGGAAGTGTATTACTTATTGGTGAAACTAAAGAAGAAAATAGAAAAGATATTTTAAAAAATGCTGGAATTAAATATACTGCAATTCTTTCAACTAAAATTTTTGATGAAGGTATTAGTTGTCATAGATTAGATACTTTATATTTAACTTGTCCAAGTAATAATCCAATTAAATTAGAACAGCGAATTGGTAGAATATTACGTGAACATCCAAATAAAAAACATCCTTTAATAAAAGATTTTCAATTACGGGGAACGATTGTATATAAACAACAACTTAATCGGTTAAACTGGTATCAGGAAAAAGGATTTATATTATGAATATATTTAATAAAAAAAAATTGTCAATTCAAAAAGAAATAGAAATTCTACTTGAATCTAGAGTTAATCCTCAAGTTGCTATGCACGGAGGTAGCATAGAATTTAGAGAATGGGATGCGGATAATGGAATTTTATATTTATTTTTAAAAGGAGCTTGTAGTGGGTGTTCTATGTCAAGTGAAACATTAAAAGCAGGTGTAGAAAGTATGATTAAACATTATTTTCCAGAAGTAAAATTAGTAGAAGGGATTGATGATCCAAATTCAAACGTTGATCCTTACTACTAATTATGTATTATTTTAACTGGAAAGAGCTCTGGATAGACTCAAAAGGGCAACCTGAAGCAATCTTGATATTGACACATGCTCTAACAATAGGTTATAATAATATTATTGCAAGTTCGAGTCAACAATTAATGAAGAAACTTTTTATTAATAATATAGACTTTCAATTATTTAGAACTCGCAAATTAAAAGTACTCAAAAATAATTCTATTTTTAGTACTTATAAATGTAAAGATAAACAAAGCTACTTTAAAGATAAGGAATTTTTATTTACTACAATAAATCCTAACAATAAAGTAGAATATCTTTATTTATTGAGTAAACGCTCAATAAGCAACTCAAACCCTTACATTCCAAAGAATTATGTATCTTCCAAACATTGGAAAAATACATTCGTCAAAGAACGAACTGATAAATTGGAATTCATTTTAGAATAGGAGAAATACTATGGTAGCTTGGGATAAAGCTAAAGCACCGTCACAGGGTGGCGGAGAACGACGAGATATCCAACGACTAACTCTTCCCATTGGGGAAACCAAGGTTAGATTAATAGGCGAAGTTATGCCTCGTTATGTTTATTGGATTACTACTACAGAGGGAAAAAGAATGCCCTTAGAATGTCTACGATTTGTACGTGAGGAAGAAAAATTTATAGACTCTAACGAAGACCCTTTTAAAGAATTAGGAGCGGATGTTTTTAGTGACAAACCGCAATTTGCATATATCTGTAATGTAATTGATAGAAGTGATGGTCAAATTAAGATTTTTGACCTTAAAAGTACTATTTATAGTCAAATTGTAGATTTTGCAACTAATCCAGAATATGGAGATCCCGCAAATCATAACACTGGCTATGACATTACCGTAAAGAAGGAAAAAACAGGTCCACTTCCTCAAAATGTTAAATACACCTGTTTACCTGCAAGAGCAAGTACAGCCCTAACCGAAGAGGAACAAAAAGCTGAATTATTTGATCTTAGTCGTATTTATAAACGTCAAACTTACGAAGAGCAAAAGAAATGGATGCTCGAAAATACTGCGCTTTTCGCTTCGTCCACAGGGGATGATTTTGTGCCAACCGAAACAGCAGAGGATCTAGATTAAATGAAAAAGTATAAGCTCAATGAGTTAGTAGAAGCTACTAGGCAAGGACAAAAAATTGGGGAGGCTACAACCTCCCCAACTGCTGTTATCCCTTCTACAACAGAACAACCCATAGGAGGAGCATTTAAAAAAATTGAAAATGACCAAGTTGTTATTGATATGGATATTATTAGGAAAAGTAATATTTTCTTTGCAACTCCGTGTTATGGTGGTCAAATTACCGATCAATACTTTTTGAGTATGTTTAGATTAACTCAAGAGCTTATTAAGTATAATATTAATTTTCGAATTACAACTCTTAGAAATGAAAGCCTAGTTCCGAGAGCGCGTAATATTTTAAATGCTATGTTCTTAGAAGCTAAAGAATGTACTCATTTAATGTTTATTGATGCTGATATTGAATTTGAACCGGAATCTATCATACGTATGTTAGCGATGGATAAAGATTTAATTACCGGAGCTTATCCAAAGAAAACTTTACCAGTAGATTATGCAATTAATTTAAAATTTTCTGATAAAGATAGAACACAAGTAAGAGTTGATATGGGGGCAGTAGAAATACTTGATGCCAGTACGGGATTCTGGTTAATGAAACGTGAAGTAGTAGATAAAATGATTGAAGGATACCCAGAATTATTTTATTTAAATGATAGTAGTATTGATCCGAAATTTAATCAATATTGTTACTCCTTTTTTGATACTATTCATGATCCTGATGATAATAGATACCTATCAGAAGATTATACATTTTGTCGTCGCTGGCAGAAAATAGGGGGACAAATTTGGCTTGATCCTAACACAAAACTTAATCATGTCGGAAGTTATACTTTTGAAGGCAATATCAATAAAATATTTAATTGGGAAGCCGTAGGGGGTTCTAACCCTCAATAAAATGTTAGAAATTCATGAAAAAAAAGTATTTTCTCAGTTTGGAGAAGATGGAATAACAGACTATATTTTTACAAAAATAGGTACAGAAACTAAATACTTTGTTGAAATTGGAACTCAAGATGGTAGTGAATGTAATACACGGTTTCTAAGAGAGCAACGTGGATGGACAGGAATACAAATTGATGCCAAATATGAAAACCCATTAATTAACCTTCACAAGCATATGGTTAATAAAGAAAATATTATTTCAATTTTACAATCTTATCAAATACCTGTTAAATTTGATTATTTTTCTCTTGATATTGATGGGATAGATTGGTACATACTTAATGAAGTTTTAAATCATTATGAAGTTAGAGCTTTTGTCTGTGAGTATAATGCTTGTTTAGATGTTAATGTTGATCAAGTTATTCAATATGATCCAAATTTTTGGGATGCTGGGCCTTATAATATTTATCATGGGGCGAGTTTAAAAGCATTCTATAATCTTGCTCAATCAAAAAACTATTCGTTGATTCATTCTAATGGGGTTAACGCATTTTTTGTAAACAAGGATTATTGGACTAATGACGAAGATTTTCCAGAAACAAATAATTTAGAGGTTCTTTGGAAAGACTATCCTGCATTTCTAGGATATCGTTTTATGCATGAACACCCGACCCATAAACATGCTAACTTTAACACATCAGAATTACTTCTAGAATTAGAACTATGAAAATTTTACTTTCAGCAGACTGGCATATTGCACTACATAAGAAAAAAATTCCAAACGATTGGCAAGCTAATCGTTTTAGGTTATTTTACGAAAAACTATATGAATTAGAACAAGATTGTGACATTCATATTATTGCAGGAGACGTGTTTGATAAAAAACCCGAACCAGATGAAATATGTTTATTTTTAAGATATATCAATTCAGTTTCAATTCCTACATTTGTCATACCAGGAAATCATGAAGCAACTAAAAAAGGTTATACTTTTTTATCGCATTTCCATGAAGATAATGCTATTAAAAATTCAAATGTGGAAGTTATCACTCAAAATATCCATAAAAACATTCTCGATCAGGGATTTCAATTTTTTCCTTATGGAGAAATGCAAACAGATAATTTGCCCAACCCTGTGCCGAATGATATTTTGGTTACGCATATTAGAGGAGAAGTACCTCCCCACATTACCCCTGAGTACGATTTTGAAAAGCTTCGTCCCTGGAAACTCATACTTTTGGGTGACTTACACTTTAATCATCGTTACTTGGATTATCCAGCTTATTATCCTGGTAGTCCTCTAAATGTATCTTTTGATAGAGATGAAAAACGACAATATGGAGTTGATATTATAGATTTTAATAATATAAATGATTATAAAGTAAAATTTATTGATTTAAAATTACCTAAATTGATACGTAAAACTATAAAAGTAGATGAATCAATGCAAAAAGATGATTATCACCACGTAATTTATGAAGTTACTGGTAGTATTGATGAATTATCTAAGATTTCTAATCACGCTCAACTAGATAAAAAAATTGCATTTAAACCTGAAGAATCTTCAAAATTAGAATTAAAAGATTTATCTTTAATAGAAGAACTAAAAGCTTATTTAGACTATATCAAAATAGTAGATACTAACGCTGTAATAACCGAATTTCAAGAGTTAAATATTCAATGATTACATTAAATAAACTTTCTATTAGTAATATGTTTAGTTATGGTCAAAATAATGAAATTGACCTAAGTTCTAATAAAATTACACAACTAACTGCTCCAAATGGAAGTGGAAAATCTTCTATAGCTCTTATATTACAAGAACTGCTATATAGTAAAAATATTAAAAGTATAAAAAAAGCTGATATTCTTAATAGATATATAAAAGGGGATACCTGGTCGGGAAAATTAGCTTTTACGGTTGAAGATAAAAATTATGTTGTCGAAGTTAAAAGAACTAAAACTCAAAGTAAAGTAAAATTTTTTGAACAAACTGATTCAAAAATAATAGACTTAACTGAGCATAAAATTCCTGATACCTATAAAAAAATACAAGATCTTATTGGTCTTGATTTTGAAATATTTTCTCAACTTACTTATCAAAGTAGCACAGATTTATTAGAATTTCTAAAAGCTACTGATACTAATAGAAAAAAGTTTTTAATTAACTTATTTAATCTTGAAAAATATCCAAATATTGGCGAAATAATCAAATTAAAACTTTCAGAATCAGAAAAAACATCTTTCAAATTAGATGGAGAATTAAAAAGTGTAAAAGATTATTTAGATAATGCTCTTATAGAAGATAAAAAATCACTAATTGAAGTACCTATAATTAATGAAGAAATAAGAAATCAATTAGCTACAGAAAAAAATAAAGTTAATGAATACGAATCTTTATGTAAAAAAATTGATAAAAATAATTTGTATATCAAAGAACGTGAAGAATTAAATTTTAATATTTCTTTATCAGAACCAGAAAAAATTACACGTATTTACAATAGTCAAAAAGAATTAAATGATGAAGTAACAGCACTTGCTATAAGTCAAAGAAATTTAGAAAAAGTATTAACTAATTTAGATATAACAGATAAATGTTATGCCTGTGGACAATCAATTGATAATTCACAAGCAGTTCATTTAAAAAGTAATTTAGAAGAAGATTTATTTAAAAATAAATCAAAAGCAACTCAATTATTAACAGCTTCAATTGGTTTAGAAAATAACATTAAAAAATACGAAAATAAAGTTAAAGAATGGGAAAACAATAAAAAAGATATTGAAAAATTTGAACAACTTAGTCAATTTATAGATTCTACTATACCCACAGAATATCCTGATTTTAATACTTTGAAAAAGGATATACAAGTATTACAAGATGAATTAAAAATTCAACAAATCCAAAGAGAAGAAGCTATTGAGTTTAATGAAAAAATAAAAACTCATAATACTAAAGTAGATACCCTAATTGAACAAAAAAGATATTTTTTAGCTAGACAAGAGCTATTAAATAATGATATACTTAATCTTAAATCAAAAATTAAAAATCTTAATATTTTAAGAAAAGCATTTAGTACTACTGGAATTGTAGCATTTAAACTTGAGAATTTAACTAAAGAACTTGAAATTGTCATTAATGATTATTTAGCGAATTTATCAGATGGGCAGTTTCAAGTTGTTTTTCGTTTAACTGGTGAAAAATTAAATATTATCGTTATTAATAATGGTCAAGAATCTCCTATAGAAACTGTTTCTGGGGGAGAATTTAGTAGAATTCAAACTGCTATTCTATTAGCAATTCGTAATGTTTTATCTAAAATTGGAGGAAAT
>JAQBUY010000042.1 GCA_027623775.1 Pseudomonadota bacterium | reverse complement strand
TTCATCCAAATAGTAAGTTTTTGAAAATATTGAATAAAGTTTTTGATCTTAACTTGTGAAGATTTAGTGATTTTTTTTTGAATTAATTGTTCTTCTTGCTTAAGTCTCCATTTATAAACATAATGAAATGATGGTACTTGAAAAAAAATCATATATTTAAATTTTTTAAAAATTTTTTGATAATCTTTTTCAAGTGAATTATTATAGTAGTTTCTCCATATTCTTTTTGGATCTTGATTAGTCTCAAGTGAGTTTATATTTTTTTTTAAGTAGGATTGACTGATAGGCTTTCCCCCAACACACCAACCTTCAAAGATTACTAAGTCAACTTCATTTGTATTCTTATAATTTCTTTTTCTGTCATCTTTTAATTTATCAAAACTAGGTAATCGGACAGGAAATTTTTTTAATTCTAAGTTCATAATTGTATCTTGAAGTAATTGTATTTCATGTGTTCCAGGTACTCCTCTTACTTCAAATAGGGGATGTATGTTGTTTGCCAATTTTAATCTCTCACTTTTTCTTAGATAAAAATCATCTAGCCCTAGAACTACTACTTTTTTTCCATAAATAATAAGGAGTACTGATTGAATTAATGTTGAAAGAGTTGATTTGCCAGAGCCTTGAGGCCCAACGATCATTAGTTTTTTTTTATTTTTGATCTTATCAATAATTGGAATATAAAATTTTTCTATATATTCATTTGATAAATTTTGATTAATAAGTTTTTTAAGTTCTTTTTTTATAATGAGTGTTCTTTTTTTATCTTCAATCTTTAAGACCATTTAGCCGATTCACTGTTTAAAAATGTCATTACTTTTTGTCTAAAAAGTATTTTATCTTGATCGTTTTCTATAAATTTATCAACTTCAGTTTCTAATAATTTTAATATTTTATTTTTAGAATTCCACTTTACCGAGTCGTCATCATTGAAACGCTCTCTAATTTCTAATTCATAATTATTTTTTTCTAATTCTGGCAATGTTTGTCTAGCTATTTCATAAATTACACGTGTTGCTAATTCTTGATAGCGTGTATCTTCGAATTGTTTTGAGATTTCATATTTTTTTGAGTTAGGAGACGTGTGAAATCCGATCATGGTTTTTTTATCTGCATTTGAAGGAAAATTTTCAAATATCCTCTCTTCTATTTCGATTGGTTCAGGCCAGGTTTTAGAATTTTTTAAATGACACTCAACTATTCTACTGCTAAATTCTTCATTCTCTCTAATAAATTTTGCTCTTTTTCTTAAAGTATCAATTCCAATTTCTGCAAATTTACTATCTTTAAAACAATAACTTTCATTAAGTAATGTTTTGGATTTAGAACCATCAAAAACCTCAGTTATTCGATTGGGGCCATCTATAGT
Organism: Pseudomonadota bacterium; assembly: GCA_027623775.1. Lineage (GTDB taxonomy): Bacteria > Pseudomonadota > Alphaproteobacteria > HIMB59 > HIMB59 > HIMB59. The sequence goes on along the minus strand of JAQBUY010000042.1, from coordinate 8,245 downwards.
TTTTTTACAAAGTTCTTTCTCATCTAATTTAGACATTTCTTCAGGATCGAAGAGTAAGTTGTAGACCAAGTAGCTATGATTCCTATCCGGTATTCCGCTGATTAAAGTTTGAGCTTTAATACTAGGCCTTCTTCCCCAAAATGTTAAATTTGTAAAAACATTATTTTCTAACATAAATTTTTTAGGAGTGTCTCTTTTTCTAAATTCCAATGATGCTTCAAATATTTTAGGACATCTAATTGAAAGCATCTTTGCTAGTTCTAATGTAATCAGAGCATCGTAGACAGCATCGTGCGGTCCAGCTTCGTATTGTATTTTAAGATCATTTGCTTCAGCTAGACTTTCTAGTTTTAAAATAGCATATCCTTTTTCATCTTTGTTGACTCTTATGTGCTCAGGATGAAAAACTGATACTAATTTAGCAATATCAAATACATCCATTTGAGTATTCCCACTAGTTACAGGCATATAAATTTCAGGCATGAGATTTTGATAAAAAGCTTGTCTTAAAAATGGCCCATCAAAACTTATGGAATTATAACCAATAAAGACCGCTGAAGAATTAGACCATTCTAAAAATGTTTCATAAAGTTGTGCTACTGCTTCATAATATGAAGGGTAGTTGTTTCCAAAAAGACCTAAAGGTTCGACTCCTGTTGTGAGTAGCGCTCCAGGTTCAAACCATTTACCTTCCCTTAATTTACTATGTATTTCAATCTTGTCTTTAATATTAAAATTTTTATCTGTTAAGATGGCTCCCGCTTGAGTAATTTGATTGTATTTTTCGTTACGTCCAGTCGTTTCTAAATCCCAAAAAATAAAATTTTCATTTGACACGTATTTATATAGTGATTAAAGAAATAATTTTTTCAAGTAAAATTAAATTTAATTAATATCTTCCAATTCAATATTTAAATTATCATAATTCATCTTATTTACTTGAAACGCAAATTGAAGTAAGGCGTTTGAACTAATTTCAAATTGATTTCCCTCAAAACTATCTGAAATTTCTTTTTCAAAAGGAGGGAGGTTAGATGGAATATTAATAAAATCTAGAGTCATAAATATTTCACTATCTATTTGAAAGAAATCTATTTTTAGGGAAGAATTATTCGAGAACTTATACTCAGTTTTTAAAATAGGGGATTTTGATTTTAAATCTTCTCTGAGTATATAACCTTCAGACTCAATTGATTGTAAATTTCCTACAACATCATTTAAAACGTACTCATCAATAGTTTTCTCTGATGGTGAGACAAGTTCTAATAATTCACCATCAACTTGATCTAATATAATAGGTTTCTTAAATGGCCTCATAATGCTTATTTTCTTTACCTGGTCTGGACCAATATTAATTAAGTAAGGTGACATCCAGTGAAAACCTTCCGCATCTGTGCCTAGATTAGCAGATACTAAATATGATTGGTCTTGATCTATTTTTTTCAAGTAAGTTCCTCCAACTAAGTAGTTAAATACACCTAAATCAAAACTTTCTAAAGATTTCCCTTCTTTGTTATTTAAATCTATTCTAATTTTACTTTCTTCTGATAATCCCAATTTATAATGGAGATTTTTTTTTGAAGTCTTGAGACTAATAATTCTTGCTTCTCTTAAATTATAAAAGAATTTTCTTAATATTTCTGAATTTGCTGGAAAATTATCATGAGAAGTGAGTATCCAATGATTGTCTTTTTTCTCAATAACGGTTTGAAAGTTTTGATTAGTCAGTTTAATGATCGATAGATCAGTTAGTAGTTGATCAAAGTCTTTTACTAAAATTTCCTGTTTCGCAGCCTTCAATCCTGATAAAGAATTAAAAAAAACAAATAAAGAAATTAAAAGAAAAGCAATCGCAATACCGCTTAAAATTTTTAAATCTTTTAAGTTCATAACTTTCTCCCAATTCTTTTTTTAATACCTAATCTTCTTGGAAGAATAAATAACAGAATAATTATTAGAAGAGGCAGAGCAAAAGTATTGATGGTTTTGATTGTTGCTCCTAAATTATCAATATCTTTTCTTAATTCACTTCTTACCAGCCTTAATTCTTTTCTAGTTACCTCTACTTGATTTTGGAATAAAGCTAACTCTTCTATCTGTTTTTCAGAAAGATTTAATTCTTCACCAGACTGATTGCCAGATAGGTTTTGAATTTTACTAAGAGCATCATTGAGTTTATTTTGTAGTTCTTGTTCTTGACCTAGATATTTTCTTTCTGCTTCGGCTTGAAGTTTTTGAACAACCGTAAAAGGCCTGAAGGGAGATTGTTTCTTTCTAATTGTTAATAGCTCTTCATATCCAGTTAACGTATCAAAAATATTAGTAACGAGTGCACCGTTATCAGCCGTTTCTTCAATTACTTGTGAGTCTAAAAAATTCTCAATGCGAGCCCAAAAAGGATTACGAATAAAATCAGCATCACTAAATACAACTACGTTAATAGGTTTTAAAGAGCTTGATATATGATTATCTTTTTTTACATCACTTTGATTAAATGAGCTGTTTGCATTACCGGAAACTCTTGCTGCGAAATCAAAAACTATTCCAGAAGGCTGAAAGGCATTAATTAAAGAAATAAGATCTTGAGTTTGTTCAAAATCAACTTCCATACTAGCTTCTGAAGAGGATAAAATAGGGATATATTTTAATTCAGACTGGTCGTCGAGTTGAGTTAATCCTCCAGCAGAAATTAATCTTACTAAAGAAAGTCCTTGAGAGTAAGGCTCATCTTGATTAATAGAGTTTTCTCTTACTTCTGGCCAATTTAATTTTAGAACTGTTTGCAGTGAGGTTGATTCTGAAAAATTTCCTTGGAGTCTAGTTGCTTGTAATCCATCTGCTATAATGCTTTCATTAAAATTCACATTGAGAGTTTTTAGTATATTTTCTAATTTCGAAACTTTATTAGAATGATCTGCCTTTTCAAAATAGGCATCTAAGAATATTGTAGTTTTTCCACCGTTTAAAATAAATTGTTCAATAGCATACTCAGTTTTTTCTGAAACATCAGATGGATGATATACTACGAGCAAATCAATATCCTTTATTTCTTCAACATCTTGTTCTAAAAATTCTATTTCATAAAAATAACTTAACTCTTCAAGAATTGTATATTCTCCCTGTCCTAGTTTACCATCAGGTCCCATAGGAGGCATGGTTTCAACCCAAGATAAAAATCCAATTTTTGGTTTTTTAACATCATTTAGTTTATAAATAATATTGGTTAAATCGCTTTCTAGATAAGATCCTCTTGAAGGATCAAAAAATGCAATCTTTTCTGAATCATCTGTTGAATTAGTTGCTGTTAATCCGAAAAATAATTTTGTTCCATCTTGACCGATTGGAAATCCTTGCAATCCAGATCTTTCAGCTTGATCTTCTTGATCAGAAAATGATTTAGGATTTATAATATTTAAATTAATCTTTTTATTAGAAAGATTAACATATCTTTTTAATAATCCTTCAATTTGAGTAGCATAGCTTTGAATCATAGGAATAGTTTTAGCAACATCACGGGAATAGTAAAAATTTACCATCATAGGTTCTTCAATATTTTTTAAAACAGATTTTGTACCTTTGGAAACAGAGAAAGTTTTACTTTCCGTAAGATCCACTCCAATATTTAAATTTATTTTTAGATTGATGTAATTAACAGAGAGGAAAATTACAATAATACTTATAACCGAAATAAGAAAAGGTTTTTTAATTAATAATTTATCGATCATGAATTATCTGAAAGCTTAAGGATTGTTAAAAAATTCCATAAAAAAATAAAAGATATAAAAAATACAAAAGAACTAAGAGAAAAATAGCCACTTTGGATTGTTGTAAAATGAGAGAGAAAGCTAAAATTAGATATTAATTCTAAAAACTCTAAAGGGAGAAAGGAGGAAAAAACGTTAATAATTAATGGAAAACCGGCAATAGTAAATATAAAAGACGCTGCTATTGATATGATAAATGCAATGATTTGATTGTTTGTGAGAGATGAGAAAAATATCCCTAAAGCAATATAGCCTCCAGCCATTAATATAGATCCAAAATAAGCACCAAGGATTAAAAGATTATCAGGGTCTCCTAAGTAACATGTTGTTATCCAAATTGGAAAAGTAAGAATAATTGCTAAACTAACAAAAATCCAAGTTGCAAAAAATTTACCTATAACGATTTTCCATAAAGGGATGGGTAGGGTCATTAATAATTCTATAGTTCCCATTTTTTTTTCTTCAGACCAGCTTTTCATCGTAACTGCAGGGATAAAGAAAATAAAAATCCAGGGAATATAATTGAAAAAATTTGTTAAGTCCGCAACGCCACTTTCAAAGTACTGACCGAAATAAAAAGTAAGAGACATACAAGTAACAATAAAAATTGCAGTGTAAATATAAGCTACAGGAGTAATAAAAAATGATTTTAATTCTCTTTTTATAATTGGGTTAATACCTTGAATCATTTTGGAGACCTTCTGAAAACTTCATCTAAGTTTTTGCCTTTTCTTTTTTTTAATGGAGTGGGAGGACTCTTAATTTTCTTTTCACCATTTACGACAAGCTCTCTAAAAACTTCATCTAAGTTTTTGCCTTTTCTTTTTTTTAATTGAGCGGGTGTGCCTTCAAATATTTTCTTACCATTATTGATAACCAAACATTTATTACAAACCTCAGGAACTTCATCTAAAATATGAGTAGAAATAATGATAGCTTTTTTCTTAGATAGATTTTTAATTAGTTTTCTCACTTCAAATTTTTGAAGTGGATCCAGTCCATCGGTAGGTTCATCAAGAATTAAAATTTGAGGATCATGAATTAGGGCTTGAGCTAAACCAACTCTTCTTTTATAGCCTTTAGATAATGTTTCTATAGGAACATCTTTAATATCCTCTAATTGTAAGTCTGATAAAATATTATGAATTTTTTCTTCAATGTTTTCCAAATTCCTTACTTCTGCTACATATTTAAGATATAGATAAGCTGAAAAATCTTGATAAAGAGGAACTCCTTCTGGAAGATATCCTATCAAACTCTTAGATCCAATAGGATCGTCATTAATATTTATCTTGTTAATATGTACACTACCACTATCAGGCTTAAGAAATTGAGTAATAATCCTCATGGACGTTGTTTTACCAGCTCCATTAGGACCTAGAAATCCCATGACATCGCCAATTTTAATTTCAAAAGAAAGTTGATCGATAGCCTTAAAATCCCCGAATGATTTTGTAATATTTGTAACTTTGAGCATTGATGGAAATAAAATAGTTATTTTATAATAAATATTCAATAGGGAAAATGAAGCTAGCCCCGGAGGAATTAAGGAATAGGAATATGGGGGCTAACTTCTTAGTAAGAAGAATATAAAATAACCATTCAAAGTATTATTCATATTGCTTAAATTCATTATCAGCCTTGCTTTATTTGCAAGACTAAACTTATTCTTTAAAAAGGTGCTTTATCTCTTCGTAAAGCTTAGTTGAACAAATTGACCCACATAAATATAGTTTTTTTGGGATTTTATAAAATTTTGGATCTGCCCAATATAGTAATTCTTTGATTTCTTTCTTACATACATGACAAATATCCTTACTCATAGAAATAAAAGATACAAATTAAGAATTAAAAAGAAAGAAGTATTTAAAAGTCGAATTCTACAATTCTGCTTTCTTCAATAGGTTCTGGATCAAAGAAATTTAATGTTTTGGAGAGTCTATTTTCTAAGCCTAGTATTTCATCGACATACTTGGTCATAAGCTTATTAGGACTAGCATGTGGAGCTAACTCTTTGAGTTTTTCGACATGTAACTCCAAATTTTCAGGATCATACTTGCATATCACCCCTAAAGAAGTCGCTGTAGATCTACTAATACCCATATGACAGTGAACAATAATCGGTTTTGATTGATCCCAATCATTAGTAAAATCTAATAGTTTTTGAACGTCTTCCTTTTCAGGCAACCTAAATCCTTCTCTTGGTTCAGATATATCATCAATTAATACTTTTAAATGACGGCTTGGATCTAACCCTTGAGGAGTGTCGGGGGAAAAGTTTTTATTAATTATTGTAAGCATCATGTCAGGATTATAAGTCTCTACAGCATTTTTTATATCTGCTAAACCGCATATAATTATTTTTTTTGTCATTTATTTTAAGTATTTATTTTGTAATAAAAAAAAAATGTAGCATAATAATTTATGATGACAAACAAATTAGAAAATTTAAAAAAATATTCATCAATTGTTGCTGATACGGGAGATATAGACAGTATTAAAAAATTTTCACCTGAAGACTGTACAACGAATCCATCATTAATTTTTAAGGCTGTTGAGTCAAAAAAATATCAATCTTTAGTTGACGAAGTTATTAAACATTCAAAAAGCAGAACCTTTAATTCTCCCCTAGATAAAGTTGACTATATAGTTGATCAATTAGCAATTACGTTTGGAATACAGTTAGCAAATATTGTTCCTGGCTATGTTTCTACCGAAGTGAATGCTGATTTATCTTTTGATACAAAAGCTACAATTGATAAAGCTCATCAAATAATTAACAATTATGAAGAATCGGGCATTAAGAAAAATAGAATACTTATTAAAATAGCTGGAACCTGGGAGGGTATTCAAGCAGTAAGGCAATTAGAGTCAGAAGGAATTAGCTGTAATTGTACTTTAATTTTTTCATTAACACAGGCAGTTGCGTGTGCAGAATATGGAGCTTTTTTAATTTCACCTTTTGTTGGCAGAATCCTCGATTGGTTTAAAGCTAACACAGATATTGAGTATAATGAACTTAATGATCCTGGTGTAGAAAGTGTAAAAAAAATATATCACTATTTTAAAAAATATAATTTAAATACAATTGTGATGGCTGCCTCTTTTAGGAATACATCACAAATAGTTGAATTAGCAGGCTGTGATAAGTTAACTATAAGCCCAGCCCTTTTAGAAGAGCTGTCTGGTTCGGATGAAGATATTGTTCAAAAGCTAAATTCGGAAGACTCATCTTCTTTAGAAATAGAAAGAATAAAAATTAATGAGAGTGCATTTAGATGGCATTTAAACGAAAATCAAATGGCTTCCTTTAAATTAGCTGAAGGAATAAGGTTATTTAATAAAGATCTATCAAAACTAAGAGATCTTATTTTAGCTCAGGTTTAATTTTCTATTGTCTTTATCACTACTTAATAGTAAAAATAAAGTATGCATTTTTATAATAATAACATTATATCTGATAGAGTATTTGGAAACAGTTTTATAAGTAAGTTATCTTTCACGTTGTTGGGAGTAATTCTTCTAACTGCTTCAGCTAAAATTTCTATCCCATTTTATCCGGTACCAATGACTCTTCAAACATTTGTTATTTATTTTATGGCAGCTTCAGGTGGAATGATTGGTTTTTCATCTGCTTTCTTATACGTAATTTTAGGATTAGCAGGACTTCCATTATTTGCGGCAGGAGGAGGAGTAGGTTATATCGCATCTCCAACTTTTGGTTTTTTATATGGAATGGTTTTAGCTTCTTTGTTTATTTCTTATGCAGCAAAACATTTTTTCAAAAATAGTTTTTTTAAAATATTAGCTTCTGTTTTAATTGGAGCTCTCATCATTTTTGTATGTGGAGTTTTACATTTATCCATTTTCACAGGAATTTCAAAAGCTATTACGCTCGGTTTTATGCCATTTATCTTTAGTGAAACACTTAAGATAGCTTTGGCTGTTTTTGTTACTTATGCTCTTTTAAAAAAAACGAAACAAAAAACTAAACCTTAGCTATAAATTTTAAAACGATACCGTTATTACAATACCTTAAACCTGTAGGTTCAGGCCCGTCTGTAAAAACATGACCATGGTGTCCTCCACATTCTGAACAATGATATTCTTTTCTTGGAATCACAATTTTAAAGTCGGTTTTAAATTCTAAAGAACCGGGAATGTAATCGTAAAAAGAAGGCCATCCTGTGCCGCTATCAAATTTCATTTTAGAAGTAAAAATTTTTGAATCACAACCAACACACAAATAATTTCCTTCGCGTTTTTCATTATTTAAAACACTAGAATTGGGTCTCTCAGTTCCTTCCTTACGAAGCACGTAATACTCTTCTGGTCTTAATTTTTCTTTCCAATCTTTGTCTGTCATAGAAAAAACCTTTCCGCTATATAAGCTAGCACTAATCAAAATTAAAATTTTTGTAAATTGTCTTCTATCTAATTTAAATAATTCCATGTTATAATATTAATATATGAATTTAATA
>JAQBUY010000041.1 GCA_027623775.1 Pseudomonadota bacterium | reverse complement strand
AGCCCGGAGAACACTTTAGAAATAGGCAATGAATATCTTAGGATTTTAAAAAATTTTAACCCCGACAATGATCATCAGTTTGTCATAGATAAACTGCCTTCAAATATTTATCATGTAGGTTTCATTAAATTATGCCTCCCTTCAGCAAAAGTTATATGCCTGAACAGAAGGCCGCTTGATAATGCCTGGTCTATATTTACTCAATTCTATTTAGCAAATATTCCTTACAGTTCGAATTTATTTAATCTTGGGGTTGCCATGTCTAATGTGGAAGTTTTAAAAAAGATATGGCTATCTCAAAATGATAATGGAAATTTTTTGCTTATGGACTATGAAAAAATCGTCAGTGACCCTCAAAAATATGCGAAAGAAATTTATAATTTTATTGGAATTAATGAACTCTATGATGAGGAAAAAAGAAAAAAATTCTCCTCGGGAACAGCTTCTAAAACTCAAATTAAAAAAGATATCTATACTTCCTCTATTAGTAGGTCTAAGGACTATGATATTTTCTTAGATGAATTTGAAAAAAGTTATAAAAATCAAAATGCGTACTGGGATAAATACCTTAAAGATCAAAAAGTCCTTTAAAATATAGGATTTTATTTGTTGCATTTTTGCAACAAATGTCTTTTTTTTCAATTTTCTTTCTTAATTAGTAGTGTTTTTATTCATAAATAAGTAATTTCCTAATTGTTAATGTTTATATAAACAAAAAATGAAAGGACTTTAACATGAAAAAACTACTAACCTTCGTATCAGCAATTACAGCTGGTGCAATTGGAACAGCCTCTGCAGAAGTATCTGTATCAGGTTCTTCTAACTTCTTTTACGCCGCTGGTTCAGGAGATGCAAATAGTACAACACAAGAAGACTATATGTCTGTTGTGGGTGGTACTTTAGCATTTGCTATGTCAACTGAAACTACAAACGGTATCACTGTAAGTGGTTCTGCATCTGTTTCAGCTGCAACTACTGACGTTACAACAGGTGCTGGCGCTGCTCCTGCTAATGGTGGTCTATCACAGATCAACTTTGGTATGGACGGAATGACTGTTACTCTTGGTGACATCAATAACGCTGGTTCAGGCACTGGTGAAGGCGGCATCGTTACATCTTTCGCTCATGTTAACGCTGCAAGACTAACAACTGTATCTGCTGCTGCTGCAAACGACTCTGCAATGGACGGTATTGCTGATGGTACAGGTATTAACCTATCTACATCAATCGGTGCTGCTTCTGTAGATGTTACTTTTGTAACAAAAGTTGGTTCAGGTAGAAACTCACTTGCGACTACTGCTAAAACAACTGGTTACAATTCTGGTTATGCGGTTAACGTTGGTTTTGATTTTGCTGGAGCTGCAGTTAATGTTGCTGGTGGTGGATCACAAGCTCAAGTAGCTGGTGTTAAAAATGACTCAGCATTTGCTATCGAAGCTAGCTATCCTGTAAGTGACGCTTTATCCGTAACTTTTGGTGCTTCTGATGGAACTATATCTGGTGCTGAAGAAGATAACATGTTCTTAACAGCTGCATACACTATGGATGCTGATACAACTTTATCTGTTGGTTATGCTAAAGGCGACAACACTGCTTCAAGCGTTCTAGATAAAGCTACTATTTCTTCAGTAAATATTTCTAGATCTCTAGGTGGTGGTGTTTCAGTATTTGCTGAGTACGCAGCTGGAGATTATGATAATGCTGCAGTAGCTACTTCAGGTACTTCATTGGCAGTAGGTACAAAAATAGCATTCTAATAAGCTAATACTTTATTCTCATAAAACCGGGGTTGTAAAAAGCCCCGGTTTTTTTTTGCCTAAAAACTTATATGGAAAGAGATTTGACCTCTCTATTAAATTCTCTAATATATCTCTCATTATGAAAAAACTACTACTTGCTATCACTCTTTTTCTATTTGTAACCAGTTGTGCTGGTGTTGGAAAAAAGTTTCAAGATGTCAAAAAAAGAGAAATGGAAACCGATCCTTGTAAATATGAAAGAATAAAGGGCCCTAATGCAGTTGAGAGATGTGAGGCTAGAGTATCAGCAAAAGGAGATCCAGAAAAATCAAATAATGGTCTTATTGATTCCATGCTAGACCAGCTCCGCGAAGAGGGCGGCCTAGGCAATGGGCAGAATGTGGCTGTGAATAAATGGCTTTGGAACGGAAGTATAGAAACTCTTCAAGATTTTCCATTGAAAATTGCCGATGCCTTCGGGGGAGTGATTGAAACTGATTGGATTAATAATAAAGATATTCCCAATCAAAGATGTGCCATTAAAATCTTAATTCAATCGAAAGAGCTAATTTCTAATGGTGTGTCTGCGAATATGCTCTGTCAATCCTTTGATGGCGAGAACTGGACATTGAATAATGACGATTTGTCTGACGCCAATAGAGATATTGAAAATTCAATTTTAAGCCTAGCACGAAAAAGTTTTCTAACTTTTGCTGGTTAAAAAAACTATCAATGACAAAAAAATATGTTCTAGAAATGTTTCCCTACCCGTCAGGAAATATTCATATGGGCCATGTCAGAAATTATACCATTGGAGATATTTACACTCGATATTTAAAACTCAAAGGCAATGAAGTAATTCATCCCATGGGCTGGGATGCTTTTGGGCTACCAGCTGAAAACGCCGCTATTCAAAATAAAACCCATCCCAAAAAATGGACTTATGAAAATATTGCCAATATGAAAAAAGAGCTCCAATCATTAAATCTAGATTTGGATTGGGATAGAGAGTTTGCTACTTGTGATGAGCTTTATTACAAGCATCAACAGGGAATGTTTATTGATTTCTATAAAAATGGATTAGCTTATAAAAAAGACTCCATGGTGAACTGGGACCCAGTTGATCAAACCGTACTAGCTAATGAACAAGTCATTGATGGGAAAGGTTGGCGAACGGGAGCAACGGTCATAAAGAAAAATTTGTCTCAATGGTTTTTTAAAATTACGAATTATGCGGAAGAGCTCCTTACAAGCATTGACGACCTTTCAGGTTGGCCAGAAAAAGTTAAGACGATGCAGAAAAATTGGATAGGTAAATCTATAGGAGCTGAAATACAATTTCATATTAAAGACACTAGTACATATATTGAAATATTTACCACAAGACCTGACACTATTTTTGGAGCTACTTTCATAGCGCTTTCGATTAATCATGAATTTGCTAGGGGCTGTTTTGATGAAAATAAAATATCAGAATTACAAAAAGAATTTACTGATGCTGGTGAGAAGGAAAAGATTGGACTTTTTCTTAATCGGTATTGTGTCCATCCCCTAACAGGCGACGATGTTCCTATTTATGTAGCAAATTTTGTCTTAGATAATTATGGGCAAGGCGCAATTTTTGGATGTCCCGCTCACGACGAAAGAGATTTTGATTTTGCAACGAAATACTCAATTCCCATTGTGAAAGTTGTAGAATGTGAAGATAGCGACTTGCCTTATACAGGCATAGGTAAAATGGTTAACTCTTCCTTTTTAAACGACTTGGGCCAAAAGGATGCAATTGAAAAAATCATTACACATTTGGTAGAGAAAAAAATTGGCAAGAAATCCATTAATTTTAAGTTACGTGATTGGGGCGTCTCAAGACAAAGGTATTGGGGTTGTCCTATACCTGTCATCTATTATGAGGATGGCTCTCACCGAGTCCTAGATCATGATGAATTGCCTGTGGTCTTACCTGAAAATGCGGTTTTTACTGGTCAAGGAAATCCTCTGGATAACACTAAAGATTGGGTAGAAATTGTATGCAAAAAAACTGGTAAAAAAGCTTTTAGGGAAACAGATACACTTGATACATTCGTCGATTCTTCTTGGTATTTTTTTAGATTTTTAGATAGTAAAAATCAAGTCAAACCCTTTGACATAAATAAAATACAAGAATTTACACCTGTAGACAAATACATTGGCGGAATAGAACACGCCATCCTGCATCTTTTGTATTCAAGGTTTTTCACTAAAGCCATCAGAGATATTTATAAGCTTAAAGTTAATGAGCCTTTTTTAGAACTTTTTACGCAAGGAATGATTACTCATAAAACATTTCAAAATCATAAGAAAGAGTGGATTAGGCCTAATGAAGTTGTTATTAAATCAGGTCTCTTGGTTGATGTGGTGGAGGGCAAGCCTGTCAAAGAAGGTCCAATTGAAAAAATGAGCAAATCAAAGAGAAATACAATTGAACCTAAAGAAATATTAGAAAATTATGGGTTAGATGCGACCAGGATCTTTATGATTTCCGACTCGCCCCCAGATAGAAATCTAGAATGGACAGAAGAGGGGATACAAGGATCTAAAAATTTAGTTAGCAGAATACATCGATATTTTGAAAATGAAGCAACTCCTATAAACGATGAACAAGTGAAAAAAATTAAAATTTTTATCTATAATATGGGGGAAAATATAATTTCATTCAGTTTTAATAAATGTGTTGCTGAGATTTATACTTTATTAAATTATTTAGAAAAACAAAGAGCCTTTACGGGCAGTAAAACTCTTGGAAAAGAAATACTGACCTGTTTATTTCCAATTATACCAAGCCTAGTAAATGAAATTATAAAAACTAAATTTAAGATGCTCTCAACTGATTTGAAATGGCCTTCGGTTCATGCATCTGAGATTGAGGAAGAATATATAAATCTTCCCATACAAATAAATGGCAGATTTACTACAACTTATAGTGTGGATAAAAAATATAAGGAAGATGAATTATTAAAACTAGTATTAGAAGTTGCCAAAATCAAAGAAAAAGTTAAGGATAGTCCTATAAAAAAAATCATACATGTCAAAAATAAAATTCTTAATATTATTATCTAGCATTATATTTTTTACTTCTTGTAGTCTAAAAGTTGAGAGTGAAAAACTGTCTCTTAATAAAAAATTCTCTATCGACTACTTCTCTGGCGGCAATCAAGCCTTTCTTTTCAAAAATATTTTAAAACAACAATTAATAGCTAATAATCTATATAGCCCGTCATCATTAAATATAATTAAAATAGGCTTAAATGCTGATAGCCAATATCTTGCAACTTCTATTACAAAAGTTGCATCAAGAAAATCAGAAAAACTAGTAGTCAGTATACAGGCATTTGATCAAAACAGAAAAAACTGTCTTTTATTTGAAAATAACTATGAAGAAGAACAAAGCTTTCTATTGGCAGACAGTAGTGCTAATTTAAGTAATGTGGCTGCTGTAGACAATATTTTTATGATTAATAGTGAAAATATTTCTTACAATATTATTGATGACTTAATGCTAAACGACAATCAAGAATGCGTCCGTATTGAATAATATAGAAAAAATTAATAAATTTTTAAAGGAAGACGATGGCCCTATGATATCTCTGCCTAAAGTTAACGAAGAAGTTGTAATTTTTTATCAAATGTTAATACAGAGACTATGTAAGAAAAACCATATCTTATTTCAAAAAATAGAAAGTTATAAAAACCTAGTTAATATAGAAACACACTCTCTTTTTGAAGATAAAAATACCTATCTTATTGATATAAATAGTTCTAAGTCAGCCGAGGAAGAAATTGCTAATACTAAAAAGAAGGATCAAAAATTTTTTGTTTTTATGAATTATGCTTCTTTTAAAAAGAATATTAGTAAGTCAATACAGATCAACGCTTATGATTTTAAGAAAGACATCTCTTTACTTTTAAATGAAGATGAGGGTGTAAAATCTTGGAACAAAGAATATAAAATTGAATTTTTAAATTATTGTAAAAATAATCCACATTTATATTTTTCAGAATACGAGAAATCAAAAATAAAAATTCCTCACTATTTAAATAACAAAGGGGATGATTCCGATACAATTCTCTCAATTAGAAAAAATATTTTTAAATACAAAAATGATTTTTCAATTAAGATTTTAGCTAAATTATATGCATTAATTAAACAAGAAGTTAAAATTAAAAAGTTTAATTTTTAATTTTTTTTACAATAAAATCATACTGCTCTAAATTCTCATAAAAGATCTTAATATAACCTTGTCCCTTTGAGTTGTATTTAATTTGTGATTTAAAACCGATGAGGCTGCTTAGGTTTTTTTCTTCTGTTGTAATATTGATATCTGGCTCCATAGGAGTTTTTTTATTTTGTATTGCTCTTTCTAGCTCTCTCACAGATAGTTTTTTTTGGATCATTTTATTAATAACATCTGAAGCTAATGAGTTTTGATTTTTACCGCCTAGAATTTTTGCATGACCTAATGTAATGATGTCTTTCTCTAATAAATCTAGAAAAAATTTATCTAGACTTAAAATTCTTAATACGTTGGTTACATGAGATCTACTTTTTCCAACTATATTTGCTAGTTGTTCGTGGCTATATTGGTTTTTTTCTATGAGATTAATGTATGCATTTGCCTCTTCTATAATTGTTAAATCTTCCCTTTGTATATTTTCTATAAGAGAAACTTCGTTTTTATCAAGGTCAGAAGGAAGTATGATAGACGGCATTATGTTTAAACCCGCTATTTGAGACGCTCTCCACCTTCTTTCACCAGCCACAATCCTATATTCTTCTTCGGAGTATTTTCTTATTATTATCGGCTGAATTAGGCCATGTTTCTTAATTGACATTGCTAATTCCTTGATTTTATCTTCATTAAATTTTTTTCTTGGTTGGTCAGGATCTCTGACAATTTTTTCAATTGAAATAAACAAAAGGTTTTTCTCGTTATTTTGATTTTTTTTTTCTGGGATGGGTTCATTTTTTACTATTTTTGCACCAAGAAGTGATGATAACCCCATTCCAAGTTTTTTATTTTTCATTTTTTATTCCTTTCTATGAATTCTCTTGCTAGGCCAATATAGGCTTGTGATCCCGCACAATTTAAATCATAAATTATGGCTGGTAGTCCGTGACTCGGCGCTTCCGACAATTTGACATTTCTCGGAACATTAAATTTATAAACAACAGTATCAAAATATTTTCTAGCCTCATCCTCTATAAGAGTTGAAAGGGAATTTCTTTTATCATACATGGTTAAAACTATTCCATTTATTTTTAAATTTGTATTGAGGTTTTCTTTTATCATATCAATTGTTTTCACTAATTTAGATAGTCCTTCTAGGGCAAAAAATTCACATTGCACCGGGATAAGAACCTCATCGCTTGCTGCTAATGCGCTAATTGTTAAAAGTCCTAATGTTGGCGGAGTGTCAATAAAAATATAATCATATTCTTCTTTAATTTGATCAAGTTGCTCTTTTATAATAAAATTTCTATTTTCATCACTTGCCAGTTCATATTCTGCTGCTGCCAGATCCTCACATGCGGATATAATTTTTAAATTTGGTATTTGAGTTTCTTGAATTAGGTCTTTCAACTTTTTTTCTCCGCTTAAAGCTTTATAAATTGATAATTCGTGATTATATCTATTAAAAGACAGAGATGAGTTATATTGGGGGTCAACATCTAATATTAAAACTTTTTTATCAATTGAAGCTAGGGCTGTACCTAAATTTACAACTGTTGTTGTTTTCCCGACGCCTCCCTTTTGATTAGCTATTGTTAATATCACTTATAACTCAATTCAATTATTTTAGATTCGGTAGAAGTCAGACTATCAAAATATTTAATATTGAATTTTTTTTTACTGATTAATTTAGTTTCCTCTAAATAAGTTTTTCCTTTTAAAAGGATAAACTTTGTATTCTTATGAGAAATATTTTTTGTTGCGGTGATTATTTTGTCAATTTTTGCAAAAGCTCTTGAGACTATATAATCAAACTTTTCTTCCTTTATGTCCTCGACTCTAGAGTTGAATATATTCATTTCTAGTTCTAATTGGCTATTTACTCTTTTAAGAAAATCACATTTTTTTCCTTGTTTCTCAACTAAATTAACCTTTTTGCATCCAGCTATAGCAAGTATAATTCCCGGGAGTCCTGCTCCGGTCCCCACATCTAACAGGGTTTTATTTTTATTCGTTATCAGAGGCATTAATTGAGCCGAGTCTAGAAAATGTCTATTGTCAATATCGGCGAGTGTAGTTTTGCCGACTAAGTTAATTCGGCTGTTTTCATCAATCAGCATTTCTTTATATGTATTAATTTTTTCTAATATCCTTGCTTTTTTTTCAGTTGGCGTAATATCATTAATAAAATTTTCTAAACTATTATTATCTAACATTTCTTGCCTTATTTTTTTTGTAGCTCAGTAGTTGTAATAACGCGCTTGGAGTCATACCAGATATTTTACTTGCATCATCTAAATTTTCTGGTTTATATTTTTCTAGTTTTTCTATTATCTCCTTAGAGAGAGATGGTATGCTCTTATATGATAGTCCTTTGAGCTTAAAATTTTGATTTTTTAATAATAACTCTTTTGCTCTTTCTTCGCGTTCATAAAACACCTCATACCTTGAATCAAAAATAATTTTTGTTAATAGTTTTTTATCTATTTTGATTCCAAAAATTTTTTTAAATAAATTTGTGTCGTCGTTAATTAACTTTAACATCTCAAATCCCGTTCTCATCTTTCCATCTAATTTTGATTTAATTCCAAATTTTTCTAATTGATTAGGAGATAATCTAATTTGGTTTATTTTTTTCAAAATATTTTTTTCAGATGCTATAATTTTATTTACACTTTTTTGATCTTTATCATTTAATAATTTAAATTTTTTAGTTTGGGGGAAAATTCTTTCGTAGGCATTGTCTGTTCTTTGTTTGAGACGATGTTCTGACCTTGATGTAAACATCCTATATGGCTCTGTTACGCCTAGCTTTGTTAAGTCGTCAATCATTACTCCTATATAGCTGTTTGTTCTATTAAAAATTTCCTCTTTATTTTTTATTTTTTTTATTTTTATAGCAGCATGCAGTCCTGCATACATTCCCTGACCTGCAGCCTCTTCATATCCTGTTGTCCCATTGATTTGCCCTGCCAAGAAAAAATTTTCAATTTCTTTACTTTCGAAATTTTTATTTAAGCTTCTAGGATCTACCGCATCATATTCAACGGCATATCCATATTGAGCAATTTCACTTTTTTCTAAACCAGGTATTGTTTTTAAAAATTTTTCCTGAGTTTTCTTATCTAATGAATTTGAAATACCATTTGGGTAAACTAATTCTGAATCATAGCCCTCAGGTTCTAAAAAAACATTATGTCCATTTCGATCACCAAATTTAACAACCTTATCTTCAATTGAGGGACAGTAACGTACACCTTGTGATTTAATAATTCCTGAATACATGGCTGATTTATCTAAATTATCTCTTATTATTTTATGTGTTTTGTTATTTGTTTTTGTGATATAACAATCAATCATTTTGTTCCTATTTTGTTTGGTAAAAAAAGATAAAAATATGTTGTTATTTTCAGATGGTTGTGGACTAAGATTAGAATAATCTATTGATTTTTTATATATTCTTGGAGGTGTCCCTGTTTTAAGTCTCATTGTTTGAAAATTCTTCTTTACAAATAAAGCTAGCTTCTTTGAGGATTTATTATTAATTCTACCCGCTTCCATTGACTCATTTCCAAAGTAAATTTTACCATTCAGGAAAGTTCCGGTTGTAAGAATAGTTGACCTTGAATAAATATCTTTATTCTTTAATGTTTTTACACCAATTGCTTTGCTATTTTTTGTAATTATATCTACTACCTCGTCTTCAATTATTTCAATATTTGATTTTGATATAAAATTGAACATATTATTTTTATATAAAGACCTATCTATTTGTGCCCTAATGCCCCAAACTGCAGGTCCTTTAGATAGGTTTAATACCCTATAATGTATAGAGGAAAGATCTCCAATTTTACATATAAGGCCTCCCATAATATCTACTTCTCTTGCTATATGGGTTTTACCGACGCCGCCAATACTTGGATTGCAAGACATTTGACCAATATCCTCTTTCGAGTTACTTATTAATGCGGTTTTAAGACCAAAATTATTACAAATATTAGCCGCTTCTATGCCAGCATGACCGGCTCCAACTACAATTATGTCAAAATCATGTTTCACGTGGAACTTATTTTCCTTTATAAAAATATTTAATTAATTTATTTTGCATATTAAAATCAATATAGATCAAATTATAGTATAAATCATCTAATATATTAAAAAATAGAGCACCTTTTTAGATATTATTGGTTAATTGTTTCACGTGTAACTTACTTTCCTATGCAAAAACTGCTAAAAACATTGTCCAATACGTCTTCATTGTTTACATAGCCAAAATTTTCAGAAAATTCGTCTATTATTCCCCTTATAATTTCCTGAATTATAAGTATGTCTTGTTCTTTTTGTAATAATTCTTTTTTAATATTAATTTGTTCTAGAAATATTAACTCACTTTTATTTAAATTGAGAATATTTTTCTGGTTTTTGATATATTTTTTATGAAT
>JAQBUY010000040.1 GCA_027623775.1 Pseudomonadota bacterium | reverse complement strand
TGATATTTTCAATATTAGTTAATTTTGGTAAATCCAATACTTTAACAAGAAAGCTACTTTATTTTTGTACAAAATGGTCCATGTTAGACTTATTACTTATAGCTCTTGCTGTTACGGTTTTTAAATTATCTTATTTTACTGAAATGTCTGTTGAAATCGGAAGTTACTTTTTATGTGGATTTGTAATTTTTTCAATAATATTTGAAGAAACTAGTAATTAATTAATTATTTTTTGAGCAAGTTTTATCCAATTATCTTGGCATAATTTTTTCATTAGCTCATGATTATATCCGTGGGACTTCATTAGTAAACGTATTTTATTTAAATCAGTGACATCTTTAATTTGATTAGGCATAAGAGCTCCATCAAAATCCGAACCAAAGCCAACTCTATTTTCCCCTAAATGCTCTATTAAATAATCAAAGTGTTTAATTATTAATTCCAACTCTGTGTCAGCTAGCATTTTACCATCAGTCCTTAAGAATGCGGGAGCAAAATTCACTCCAACCATTCCATCTGTATCTTTAATAGCGTCTAATTGTTTATCGGTAAGATTTCTTGTATGAGGGCAGATGGCATGCACATTGCTATGTGTGGCAACTAATGGCGATGATGATATTTTAGCAGTATCCCAAAATCCTTTTTCATTGAGATGAGATAGATCGATAATAATTCCCATTCTATTGCAATGACGAATTAATTCCTTACCTATATCAGTTAATCCTTCCCCCGTATCTGGGGAACTTGGAAATTTAAAAGGTACTCCATGACCAAATATTGTCGGTCTGCTCCATACAGGACCAATCGATCTTAAGCCTAGATTAAATAATAATTCTAAATTATTAAAATCCTTATCTATACATTCAGCACCCTCTATATGCATAATAACTGCTATTTGATTATTAGAAATTGCGTCAGTTAAATCTTTTGATGATTTGCAAATTTTAATTTTACCAATGGATTTCTTCTCTATCGCAGATAATATTGCAACTTTTTCTAAAGCTATAGGTAGAGCGATATCGGTAGCAATTTCTTTTGGAAGGGGTAACTCGTAACTGTCGTTTTTCATGTCATCATAACGAATTGGAGTGTCGGATGAAACAATGTTCACTTCTTGACTAGGTATATAGATTGCAAAAAAGCCTCCACTAAATCCCGCTTTAACTATTCTTGGTAAATCTAGATGACCTTCATTATCTCCATTAATGAAATCCAACTCAGCGTTCTTTTTATTCTTTAAATAAAGTCTAAATAAAACATCATTATGACCATCAAATATTTTATAAATATTCTCCATGATTTATTGATTTTGCTGATTTATTAATGATATCCAACCTCATAATTGAGTTATATATAATTAAATAGAGTTGTAAAAAAATCAATATTGGGTAAATCTAATAAATTAATGGAACCTTCCTCATTACTATCCATTGCACTCGCGGCTTTTTTATTCGGCATAAGTCCAGGTCCAGGGACATTAGCAGCACTTTCAGTTTCTACTACATATGGATTTAGATCGGGTTTAATATTAAGTGCAGGGGAATGCTTTGGGGATGTAATGTATTTATCTATAGCGATTCTTTCATTGGGATATTTAGCAGAATATTTAGAACCTATAATGAAGTTAGTAAGATGGTTTGGGGCTGGCTATTTAGTTTATCTTGGGGTATCTCAATTTAAATTGAAATTCATAGCCTTTGAGTCCACCAGTCTAAAAAAGAATATCTTAAAACAATTTTTTTTAGGCTTTTTAATAGGAGGAACTAACCCTAAAGTGATCGTATTCTATCTTTCTTTTATCCCTTTATTTGTAGATCTCAAAACGCTTAATATTATAAGCGGTCTTGAATTAGTAATGACTATTTATTTTAGTGTTTTTTCTAGCTTGGTTGTTGTGTGTTTAGCAGGAAAAAAAATTAAAAGCTTTGTTGTCAACCCCATTTATTCAAAAAGACTCAATAGAATTACTGGCTCCATTATGATTAGTGTAGGGGCAATCTTAGCTTTTACTTAAAATAGCCTATCAGTCTCTTAAAGAGACATCAGTCGTCTCAAAATAGCAAAAGTTATTTAAATATTTTTTGATATATTCATCTCAAAGAAAGGAAATATATGAAAAATATTTACACATTCACAGAAAGATCAATGAACTTTTGGTTAAATTTATTTACACCAAAACATGAAGGTATAATCAATTTTTGTAAAATTGAATACGGCAATGACTGGCAGTGGGCTTACTCTCACTTTCAAAAAAATAAAAAACTTCCAAAATTTAAGGAGGCAGCATAATGGTGCCTATTTTTAAATACTTGAAAAATATTTTATCTTCTAAAAAAACAAATAATAGTTGGGAAGAAGAATACCTTGCTAAATCTGTTGATCTTTATGATTTAGAGAGAAGACAAAGAGAATTAGATAATAAATTTAGTTATCGCCGCAAGTTTTAGAATAAATAAATTTTACTTTGCTTAACTTTATTCATTCTAGCTATATGCAGTGTTACAGAAAATACTGCATATTAAGAGACTTGGGTTTTGACCCTAAATTAATTACTCATAAAAATTATTATGAAATTCAGTGGATTACTAAGTAAGTATCCAAATCTCTACGCCAACAAATAAAAATAAACCTGCAAATATTAAGTTTATAATACTTTTAGGCTTATTTAGATAATTTGAAATATTTCCAATCGTAAAAATATAACCCATAAAACTATAGCTTAAAGCTGATAAAAAATAAGTTCCTATAGAAAATATAACTGCTTCATTTAAAGCTAGTGGATTTTGAAATTTTAATAAACCTAGTGCCGACCAAAAAGCAAAGGCTTTTGGATTAGTCATGGTAATTATTAAACCTTTGAAAAAATATTCAAAATTATTTAGATAATTAGTACTTTTAATAAAATTCTGATTGGAAAATAAATATTGCCTCATTGATTGATAAGCTAAATAAAGCATATAAGCAGAAGCACTAATTTTAAGAAAAATAAAACCAACACCTAAATTTTGTGCTATAAGGAGTGAAATGCCAGTAGTAGCAACAAAACACCAAAAAGCAGATCCTATAGCTATTCCTAAAGCGGTAATACAAACAAGTTTAAGATTGCCTTTAATTCCAATAGAAGCCGCTAAAAAAGTATTGGGACCTGGCAACCAAACAGCAAGACAAAAAATTCCCCATGCAGATAGAAAATTTAACCACATATCAAATAAAAATTAATGATTAAGAATTTGACTAAGAAATAATTTCGTTCTGTCACTTTTAGGGTTAGTGAAGAAGTCTTTAGGACTTGCTTGCTCAACAATCTTTCCTTCATCCATAAAAATCATTTGATCTGCAACTGTTTTTGCAAAACCCATTTCATGAGTTACAACTAACATAGTCATTCCCTCCTCCGCCAATTGGATCATTACATCAAGAACTTCTTTAATCATCTCAGGATCAAGAGCGGATGTCGGCTCATCAAATAACATAATTTGTGGGTTCATAGCTAAAGATCTTGCAATAGCAACACGTTGCTGCTGTCCTCCAGAAAGTTGTCCTGGGAATTTTAGTGCCTGTTCAGGAATTTTAACTTTTTCTAAATAGGCCATAGCTAATTCTTCTGCTTCTTTTTTAGCCGTTTTTTTAACCCAAATAGGAGCTAGTGAAATATTATCTAAAACAGATAAATGGGGAAATAAATTAAATTGTTGGAAAACCATCCCCACATCTTTTCTAATTATATCAATATTTTTAAGATCATTTGTAAGTTTAGTGCCATTCACAAAAATTTTTCCTTTTTGATGGGCCTCAAGCCTATTAATACATCTGATCATAGTTGATTTTCCCGAACCTGAAGGTCCACAAATTACAATCTTCTCACCTTTAGTGACAGATAAATCAATATCTTTTAAAACGTGGAAATCGTCATACCACTTGTTGACTTTTTCTAATACTATAACTTGATTACTACTCATTTTTTTAAATACTATTGTCCGTTTTTAATTTTTTTTCTAAATATAGACTATACCTCGACATACTGAAACATAATATAAAGAATATAATAGCAACAAAAGCATAAACTTCGTGAGATAATTTCATCCAATTCATGTCAGCTAATGCGGCTCTTCCTATGCCCAACAGATCAAACAGGCCTACTATTAGAACCAGTGAAGTATCTTTAAGTACTCCAATTGCACTATTTACAATAGCTGGAATAGAAATTCTAAGTGCCTGAGGCAAAACAATTTGAATTGTTGATTGCCAATAACTTAAACCTAGAGCTCTTGCAGCTTCTAACTGTCCATTAGGAATTGCTTGGAGCCCTCCTCTAATAGCTTCAGCCATATAAGCTGCTGCAAAAAAAGTCATTGCTACCAGACCTCTTAAGAGATTATCAACATTAACACCATCAGGAAGAAATAAAGGTAGCATTATATTTCCAAAAAATAATATTGTAATTAATGGTACACCTCTAATGCACTCAATAAAAATTACAGAGACAGACTTAATTACTGGCATTTTTGATCTTCTACCTAGAGCTAAAAGAATACTAAAGGGAAAAGCTATGATAATTCCAGTAACACCTAGGAAGAGGGTTACTAAAAGACCTCCCCATTTAGAAGTTGATATTTCTGTTAATCCAGGCCCACCATATAAAAGGTAATAGGCAATAAAAGGAAAAATGAAAGTAAAATAGATTAATTGTTTCTTAAATATGACTTTATCAAAAAATAATGGAAGTAGAGCGAAAGGAGTTAAGGCAAAAACAATATTCACTCTCCAGATTTCTTCTACAGGGTAAAAGCCATACATAAATTGATTCCATCTCACAATAATGATAGCCCAACAAGCCCCGTGCTGTCCTGGCTCTATAACTTTCGAACAAAACGTTCTATCAATTATCTGTTCGCCACGAAAGTTATAAACAAAGTCAGCACTAAACAATAACCAATCAAGTCCAGCAGGAATAATTTTAAGAATAATGTAAAAACAAAAAATAGTAATTAAAGCACTTGCCCAAGAAGAAAATAAGTTTTTATGTACCCATTTTTTTGCTACTGAAAAATTACTTACATTTAATAACCTCATTAACATTAAGTGTTTCCTTTAAATTGAACGGATTTATTATAAAGATTCATAAAGAGTGAGATTGTTAAACTAATAGTAAGATAAGTGGCCATTACCATTGCCATAATTTCTATTGCCTGACCTGTAATATTTAAAGAAATTCCTCCAAAACCGTGAACTAGGTCAGCATAACCAATAGCTATACCAAGAGATGAGTTTTTTGTAAGATTTAAATATTGGTTTGTTAAGGGGGGTATAATGACCCTTAGAGCTTGAGGTATTATTACAAGCTTCATTACAATATTTTTTTTTAAGCCTAAAGCGGAAGCGGCTTCTCTTTGACCTTTTGAAACTGATATAATTCCAGATCGAACAATTTCTGCAATGTAGGAGCCTGTATAAATTCCTAAACCAAGGAGCATCGCAACAAATTCTGGTCTAATGACCATCCCGCCTTTAAAATTAAACCCTTTTAGAACAGGATGATCCCAAAGTAATGGCATCCCTAATGCAATAAAGACTATAATAGGCAGAAAAATAATCACTCCAGAATTAATTAGAAATACAGGTAATTGGACACCAGTGCTTTCTTGTTTTTTTTTGGCCCAAATATTAAAAATTATAGCAAATACAATTGAAAAAATTATAAATATAAAAACTATCCCCATACCATCTTGTAAAATTAGAGCTGGGGAATAAACACCCCTATTCGATAAAAAGAAAAATTTTAAAAAATTAGCAGCTTCTTTGATTTTCGGTAATTCTAATAAAACCGTATACCAAAATATAATATGTAAAAGAATAGGAACATTTCTTGTAGCTTCCACATAAGCGTATGCAAAATTTCTAAATAACCAATTAGTAGAAAGCCTAATAATACCAATCGTAAAACCAATAATAGTAGCCACAAAACAACCCGTAACTGCGATCAAGAGTGTATTAATAAGTCCAACGAAATAGGCTTGAAGATGAGTATCTGTGTTAGTGTAAGGAATTAAAGTTAAACTAATATCATAACCTGCTGGATTTTTTAAAAATTCAAAACCAGTATCTATTCCTCTTTTATCTAAATTGTAAGAAGTTGTTTGTATTAAAGAATAAATCCCTACCCCTATAAGACCTACAACAAATGCCTGAATTAAAATAGACCTTATCTTCTCATCAAAAAAAATATTTCTAAGAGTAAGACCATTCATATCATTTTTTTAATTTAACAATTAAGATTAAGGGTGTGTTGGGCTATAAAGCCCAACACCGATTTAAAATAATTTACGATCTATCTAAATGGAGGTGCATAAATTAATCCACCTTTAGTCCACATAGAGTTAACACCACGAGCAATTGCCATTGGTGTACTTAAACCAATATTTCTCTCGAAACTTTCACCGTAGTTACCAACTTGTTTAATAATCTGATAACCAAAATCATTATTTACACCAAGCATAGCGCCATAAGCACCTTCTTTTCCTAAAAGTCTTAGGATACTTGGATTATCTGAACTTAAATGTGAATCAACATTAGCGGATGTAATTCCCATTTCTTCAGCAATAATCATTGTGTTTAAAGACCAACGAACAACGTCTGCCCATTTACTATCACCATGTCTAACGGATGGACCTAAAGGCTCTTTAGAAATGATTTCTGGAAGAACAACCCAATCATCAGGATTAGGATATGTTGATCTTTGAGCATATAAACCTGATTGATCAGTTGTGTAAACATCACATCTACCAGCTAAGAATGCAGCATCAGCTTCATCATTAGTTTCAACTGGAATTGATTCATATTCCATTTTATGCATTCTGAAAAAATCCGCTAAGTTTAACTCAGTAGTTGTACCCACTTGAATACATACAGATGCGCCATCTAAATCCAAAGCACTTGAAACTCCAAGAGAAGCCGGAACTAAGAAGCCTTGACCATCGTAATAGTTAACACCTACAAACTCTAGACCAAGATCAACGTCTCTAGAAAAAGTCCAAGTTGTATTTCTAGCTAACATATCGATTTCACCAGATTGAAGAACTGTAAATCTTGCTTTTGAAGTTGTTGGAACAACTTCCATAGCATTAGCGTCACCGAATACTGCCGCAGCTACTGCACGACAAACATCAACGTCAACGCCTTTCCAAACGCCTGCGTCATCAGGAGCTGCAAAGCCCACTAGACCAGTGTTTGAACCGCATTTTAACATGCCTCTTGCTTTAACATCATTTAATGTGTCAGCAAAAGAAGCAGAGGTAAATAGCACAACAGTTAGTGCTACCATTAAAGACTTAATATATTTCATAAGTATCTTCCTCCTATAATTTTAGAAATTGAAGACTAACATAATTAAAAATAGGTTTAAACCTTAAAAAAAACCCCCATAACAATATGATTTTTTTGATATTTATAAAATAATGACATGTATTTCAGCATAAACAGCTCAATTTAATCATTTTTTTCATGCGACAGTTGGGCTTGATAATTATGTCGAAATTTAAATAAAACTGGCATTAAATGAGCTACAAAAATTTAGAACTGTGGTATATTGTATACCAAGAATTAACTTTAGGAGAGGACTTCAACAAATGTCAGAAGTAAAATCAGATATAGCAATAGCAAGAGCCGCAAAAAAAATTCATATTAGAGAAGTAGCAGCAAAAATTAATATTCCTGAGGAAAATTTGATTCAATATGGCCATGATACTGCTAAAATTGATTTCCATTTTATAGAAAAATCTAAATCAAATAAGAATGGCAAGCTTATATTAGTGACAGCTATATCCCCTACTCCAGCAGGAGAAGGAAAAACCACTACATCTGTGGGTCTTAGTGACGGATTAAATAAAATTGGAAAGAAATCTATTGTTGCATTAAGAGAACCAAGTTTAGGTCCTTGTTTTGGAATGAAGGGTGGAGCTGCTGGTGGCGGTTATGCTCAAGTTGTACCTATGGAAGAAATTAATTTACATTTTACAGGTGATTTTCATGCTATTACTTCTGCTCATAACTTATTATCTTCATTAATCGATAATCATATTTATTGGGGTAATGAATTAGAGATTGATCAAAGACGTATTACTTGGGGTCGTGTAGTTGATCTAGGTGACAGATCACTTAGAAAAGTTAATGTAAACTTAGGTGGAATTTCAAATGGCTTTCCTAGAGAAGATAAGTTTGACATTACTGTTGCCAGTGAGATTATGGCTATCTTCTGTCTTGCTACAGATATTAAAGATCTTCAAAAAAGAATTGGTGATATAATTATTGCATATAAAAGAGATAAAACTGCTATTTATGCGAGAGATGTCAAAGCGGATGGTCCTATGACAGTTCTTTTAAAAAATGCTCTTATGCCTAACCTAGTTCAAACTTTAGAAAATAATCCTGCTATTATTCACGGTGGCCCATTTGCTAATATTGCCCATGGATGTAATACTGTTATTGCTACAACAACAGCATTAAAACTTGCTGACTATGTTGTAACAGAGGCTGGATTTGGTGCTGATCTAGGTGCTGAAAAATTTCTAGACATTAAATGTCGTAAGGCTGGACTTGTTCCCAATGCTGTAGTTATAGTAGCAACAGTTAGAGCTCTTAAATCACATGGCGGAGTGGCTAAAGCAGATTTAAATAAAGAAAATGTTAAAGCTGTTCAAGATGGTTTTGCAAATTTAGAGCAACATATTGAAAATATCAAATCTTTTGGACTTCAACCAATTGTAGCTATCAACCACTTTACATTAGATAGTGAAACAGAAGGTAAAGTCATAACTGATGGATGTGAAAAACTTGGTGTGAAAGCTGTTATGTGCTCTCATTGGGCTAATGGAAGTGAAGGAACTAAAGAATTAGCTGAAGAAGTTGTTAAAATTGCAGAAGCAAGTGATGTATCTAAATTTCATTATCAATATGAAGATGATATTCCTTTATTAGAGAAAATTAGAGCTGTCGCTAAAAATATTTATCGTGCTGATGATATCAGTGTCGATAAAAAAGTGATTGATCAATTAAAAAACTTTGAAGATGAAGGTTATGGAAAATTACCAATATGTATTGCTAAAACTCAATATAGTTTTTCAACTAATCCTGTTTTAAGAGGTGCCCCTCGAGGATTTACCGTTCCTGTAAGAGAGGTTAAACTATCTGCTGGAGCTGGCTTTATTGTTGTCATTACGGGCGATATTATGACTATGCCAGGGTTACCTAGAGTACCAAGCGCTAATAGTATAATGCTTGATGATGATGGTTTAATTCAAGGTTTATTCTAATATTAATTAAACGTTTTTCTCTGATGGTATTTAGGATATAGTCATCAGAGATGTATTCTAAAACTACAAATGGTGTAACCGTTACAGTAAATCCATACTTTTTAGACGATCAATCCTCGCCTGGTGATAATCATTACGTTTGGGCTTATAAAGTAAACATTAATAATAAAAGTGCTGAAATTCTTCATTTACATCAAAGAACTTGGATTATTATTGATGGGAACGGTAGAGTATTGCAAGTTCAAGGCGATGGTGTCGTTGGGGAAACTCCTACAATTAAACCTGGCGAAACTTTTGAATACACAAGTGGTACTCCTTTAAAAACCACAAGTGGAATCATGCAAGGTTATTATTCAATGATCGTCGGTAACGGAAATAAGATAAAAATAGATATCCCAACATTTTCTCTTGATAGTCCTTATGAAAAGAAAAAAATTCACTAAAATTAGATTAGATTAAATTAAATGTTTGATTTCAAACCAATATCATTGGTACTAGGCTTTCTTATCTGCTCAACAGGCTTTTTTTTATGCATTCCTCTAATAACTGAAATTATATACAAAACTGACCAATGGCAGGCATATGCAGTACCGCTCATTGTTTATCTTGTAGTTGGCGGTTCACTCATAATTATAAATAAAGACGCAGAAATGAAATTAAATTTAAAGGGAGCTTTTTTTTTAACCGGCATATCATGGATAGTTATGGCTTTAATATGCTCCATACCTTTTATGTTTGCTAAGACAAATTTAAATTTTGCTGATGCTATATTTGAATCTATGAGCGGAATTACAACTACCGGATCAACCGTTATTAATGATTTAGATTTACAGCCAAAAGGAATTCTTATTTGGAGAGGTCTATTACAGTGGCTTGGAGGAATAGGAATAATTATTTTAGCAATTTCAGTTTTACCTTTTCTAAAAGTTGGTGGAATGCAACTTTTTCACATGGAGGGAGATGATCCATATGAAAAGTTTTTACCAAGAATTTCTTTAGTGGTTTCAAAAATATTTATAATTTATATCTCTCTAACACTAATATGCATTTTTTCTTATTTCTATTTTGGGATGAGTTTATTTGATGCAATTACTCATGGTTTTACAACAATATCAACAGGAGGATTTTCAACTCATAATGAATCTTTAGCTTTCTTTAATAGTAATGAAATACTTTTAACGTCTATAGTTTTTATGATAATTGGGAGTTTTCCCTTTATATTAATAGCTCAAGTATCGATAAAAAACCCACTAATATTATTCAAAGATCAGCAGATTAAATTATT
>JAQBUY010000039.1 GCA_027623775.1 Pseudomonadota bacterium | reverse complement strand
TATATTTTAATTTATGACAGCAGAAGATACACAATTGGAAATTAGAAAATTCTTAAAGAAATTAGGAATTAATTCACAGCAACAATTACATAAGTTTATTGAGAACAATCCAGATTTAAATGAATTAAATATTTCTGTTAATGTTTCAGTGAATAATGAAGTTCTTTTAGATTTCGAAGATAGAGTTAAAATTACTAAGTAAAATAATGAAAAAAATTCAAAACTTCTTTTTATCAGGATTATTAATTATCGCTCCTTTAGCTCTTTCTTTATATGCTGCATGGTTTGTTGTAGGTATTGCAGATAATATTTTTAAACCTTTTGTACCTCTGGGGCAATTTGGTATTCCTTCAAATATCCCAGGTGTCGGTCTTATTGTAGCATTTGTATTTTTTACTATTATTGGAGCAATAGCTGGAAGTTTTTTTGGCAGAATTTACCATAAAATTGTAGAGGGAGTTTTATCAAAAATTCCAGGTCTTAATACAATTTACTCAACCGTTAAACAAATTATAGATACTTTCGCAACGACTAAATCTAACGCTTTTAAGGAAGTTGTTCTAATTGAATATCCACAGAAGGGAATGTATGCAATTGGTTTTTTAACCAGTGAAACAAAAGGAGAAATTGCAAAGAAAAAAAATGAAAAAATGATTAATGTTTTTATGCCGTCAACCCCAAACCCAACAACTGGTTTTCTTATGTTCGTACCTTTAAGAAGTGTTATTAAATTATCCATGACTGTTGATCAAGCTATTAAATATATAATTTCTGCAGGATTAATTGCTCCCAATGTTCGTGTTATTAAAAAATCGATTACTAAGAAAAAAAAATTAACTAAAAAGTAATTTTATTGCTTCTTGCTGTTTAAAAAAATGGAGGAGGGGAGTTATTTTCTTTTTAAATTGATCTTCTTTATATTTTTCTTTTAAGATTTGTTCTTTCACAAAATCTAATGATTCAATAATAATATCTTGATCCTCTAAGACGTTTACAAATTTAAAATAAGCATCACCACTTTGTCTTAGTCCTAATATATCACCCGTACCTCTTAGTTGCATATCTTTGTCGGCGATATCAAATCCATTTGAATAATTTTTAAATATATCCATTCTTTCTTTTCCATTTTCAGAAATCTCTTTATTGTGAGTTGCAAAACAATAGCCCTGATTACTACCTCTTCCTATCCTTCCTCTTAGTTGATGTAATTGAGATAAGCCAAATTTTTCAGCATTTTCTATAACTATATAATCAGCATTTTTATTATCAATTCCAACTTCTACTACAGTCGTTGCAACTAAAATTTCTATTAACCCGTCATTAAATTTATTAATAACACTTTCTTTTTCTACAATGGACATTTTACCGTGTACCAATCCAATTCTATTCTTAAATATTTTCTCTAATATTTTAAATCTTTTCTCAACGTTTTGATAAGGAAGTTTTTCTGACTCTTCTACTAATGGACAAATCCAATAGGCTTGTTTTTTTTCTGTGATATGTTTTTTTAAATAGTCTATTAAATCTTTAATTTTATCTTCTTCTGCTACTCTTGTTATAATTTCTTTTTGAAAACTTGGTCTTTGATCTAAGATGACTTGTTCAATTTCGCCATATTGTGCTAATGCTAATGTTCTGGGTATAGGTGTAGCTGACATAATTAAGATATTTGGATTAATACCTTTTTCACTTAAGGCTAGTCTTTGTTGAACTCCGAAGCGATGTTGTTCGTCTATAATGGCAAATCCTAATTTTTTAAAAGTTACATTATTTTGAAAGAGTGCATGAGTTCCAATAATAAAATTAAATTTATTATTTTTTATATCTAATTGGATTTCTTCTTTATTCTTTGAACTTCCTGTTAGGAGAACTGGTTTAATTACTGAATTTAAAAAAAGTTTACTTAAATTATTAAAAATTTGTATTGCAAGTATTTCCGTTGGAGCCATATAGGCTACTTGGTAATCACTTTGAATAAAAGGCATTGCTGACAAAAGAGCTATAACAGTTTTACCAGATCCCACATCTCCCTGAAGGAGTATTGTCTCTCTATACTGTCCTTTATTTAGATTATTAATTTCTTCTAGGCATGATTTTTGCTTATCAGTTAATTCAAATGGTAATTCTTTTGTTAATTTAATTTGTAAGTCTTCTAATAAAGCATTCTTACTTTCTTTTTTTTGATTAACTTCTTTTAAATATCGAATAGCAAAGTAATTTGAAATTAGTTCATCAAAAGCTAATCTTCTTCTATAAGTTTTAACATTTTCAACTTCTTGAATTGTATCTGGCTTATGAATTTTCAATAATGAGTAATGAAAATCATAAAAATTATGTTTCTTAATTAAATTTTCCGGTATCCATTCTTCAACTTTAGGAAAATTTTCTAAACAGTACTTCAAAACTTTTTTTACATCTTTTAATGAAATACCTCTAGTTAGAGGGTAGACAGTTTCAAAAGATCTTAAAGATGACTCATTCTCTATTTCTTCCACATAATCCGGGTGTGCTATGCTTATATTGCTTTTATAGAAGCTTAATTTGCCACTGATAATAAACTCCTCACCGAGAGGGTACTTAGTTCTTAAATAATTACCTTTAAGGGCAAAATAAATAATATTAATGATCATTGACCCTTTTGAACACTCAATGACATAGGGCAATCGAGAGTTAAAAGGAGGTCTATGTTTTACTACTTTAACTATTGTTGTAATGATTTGACCTTTTTCTAATTTAGCCAAATTGATATCCTGAGTTCTATCTATAATCTTGCTAGGAACAACAAATAAAATGTCTAGACATTGCTGAATACCTAGATTTATAAAACTATTTTTCTTTTTCTCGCCAATACCTTTGAGCATTTCTACATTTTGGTATAAGTTCTGAAAGATATTGATTTCCATATGACTATTTCAGAAGATAAATTAAAAATTATAAAATATCGATGCCAAACATTAGGTATGAGAGAATTAGATGTTGTTTTTGCTAAAGTGTCTGATTCTATGTCGAAAAATTCAGATCCAGTTATTATTGAGGAGTTAATAAATTTATTGAAAGAGGAAACCCAGTACATTTATTCTCTTATTTTTAATCCGATTGATCCTATAGAAGTTGAAAAGTACAAAAACATCTATCAATTTATAAAATCGATCTAGTTTAGAGAATGCTTATGGATGATCAAATTTTTGAAAAAGGAAAAAAATCTATAATCTTATGTGAGGATGATAAGACTGCTCTCGATGTTGAAAAAGTATTAAAATCGCATTTTTTAAATTTTAATATTACTTATTTTCCCGCTCATGACTTTGTGGCTTTTAGTGATAGTCCCTCTAGTTCTGAAATTATACTCGGCAGGGCTAGTTGTTTTGAAAAATTAGATAGTACTGAAATTTTAATCATTACTATCAACTGTTTATTAACTAAGTTTTCTATTAATGAAGATTTATTAAAAAAAATTACTATTAAAAATAAATCTAAAATTAAGTTAAATGATGTTTTAGAACAGCTGGTGTCTTTTGGCTATAACCATCAAAATAACGTCCATACTAAATTAGAATTTTCTTTAAGGGGAGATATACTAGATATCTATTCATCTGCCAATAAGCCTTTTAGAATATCTCTCTTTGATGATGAGATTGAAAGTATCAAAGAATTTGATCCTTATACTCAACTATCTACTAATGATAAAATAATTGATACAATTGATATCTATAATTCTTCTTTGGAATTCACAATTCCTAATAACCCCCTTTATTCAATACTGGATTATTATAAAGCTGATAACTTTATAGCTTTTAATAGTTCTGATATTTTAATTGATCAAAGAATTATATTTCTCGATGAAGTTTATAAGTCTTTAGAACTAGAAAATGAACTTGATGATTTTTTTCTCAACCTGATAAATTTGAAAGAATTCGAATTCAGAAAATTAAATTTTACTTCCGCTAATTCATTTTTAAATATTAATAAAATCGACTCGTTAGAATATCTTTTAACATTACAAAAAAAAATTCACATTTACCAAGGTGGTTCCAAATCATCACTTTTTAATCAATATGAGGAGATGCTAAAAAAAAGCATCTTTGTAGATAATTCCAAAATTTTTTTTTTAAGCACTGCTATTTCTAAAAATTACTTATTTAATAATGAATTTCATATCAATGCATTTTTAAAACAATTAAAACCTACAAATTCTTATCAATCAGTTCTTGATTTTAATGATCTTGCTTTAGGTGATCCTGTTGTTCATCAAAAACATGGTATTGGGAGATTTGTAGCGATAGATAGAATGCCTTTTAGTGATAAAACGAGAGAGTTCATAAAGATTATATATAGAAATAATGATAAATTACTTCTACCAGTAGAGAATCTTAATTTAGTGACAAGATATGGGTTTGAGGATAGCTCTCTTATTTTAGATAAATTAGGTTCTGCCGATTGGTTATCTAGAAAATCTAATATTAAAAAGAAGATCAGATTTATAGCGGATAAATTATTAAAAAATGCAGCCAAACGTTTAAATATAAAAACCGTTCCTTTCGAATTTAAACAATCAGATCTTGATAAATTTAATGAATCTTTTGAATTTGTAGAAACTCCCGATCAACTAACCGCCATTGAACAATCTTTATCTGATTTAACGTTGGGTAAACCTGCTAATAGATTAATTTGTGGCGATGTAGGTTTTGGAAAAACAGAAGTAGCATTAAGAATTGCTTGCGCAACTTATTTATCAGGTCATCAATTTGTCATTGTTGTTCCAACAACACTTTTAGCTATGCAGCATTTTAAAACCTTTACAAATAGATTTAGTTCTATGAATGTCAATGTCGCAAGTTTATCAAGATTTTCTTCCCTTAAAGAAAAAGAATTAATTTATAAAGGTCTGGGTAATGGCGATTTTCAAATACTTATTTGTACCCATAGTTTATTTAAAAGAGATGTTGCATTTAATAATCTCGGAACTTTAATTATTGATGAAGAGCAAAAGTTTGGCGTAGTTCAAAAAGAATTTTTAATTAATAAATATCCTCAGATTCATATTTTCTCTTTATCGGCCACACCTATTCCCAGAACGCTCCAAATGTCACTGATCGGATTAAGGGATTTAAGTTTGATAGGCACACCACCGACAAATCGTATCACTATTCGAACCTATGTTCAGAAATACGAAAGAGTTGTTCTTTTAACGGCAATTAAAAATGAACTAGATCGTAATGGTCAGATTTTTATTGTTGTACCTAGAATTAGTCATATTCCTTTTGTAGTTAGTGAAATACAAAAAATTGGAATTGATTTGAACTACTCTATTGGGCACAGTAAGTTAAAAGAAAAAGAAATTGAGGAAGTGTTTATTAATTTTAGTGAAGGAACTATTAATTGTTTAATTTCAACTAATATTATTGAATCCGGAATTGATATAAAGAACGCTAATACTTTAATTGTTTTTAATTCTAATCTATTCGGATTGTCTCAACTCTATCAATTAAGAGGAAGGGTAGGGAGATCTGATCGTCGTGCTTATGCTTATCTATTTCACGATTCAGAAAAACTCATTAGTAAAAGTGCTCTCAAGAAACTTCAAGTTTTATCAAATTATGAAAATTTAGGTTCAAATTTCCAGTTAGCTACAGAAGATTTAGAAATTAGAGGCGCTGGAAATTTATTAGGAGATGAGCAAAGTGGTCATGTTAAAGATGTTGGTATAGAAATGTATCAAAATATGCTTAAAGATGAAATAGGACGTCTTAATTCCAAAAATCATGATGAAAATGATGAAGAGTTTGAAGAGTTTGAATTTGAT
The DNA here is from genome assembly GCA_027623775.1 of Pseudomonadota bacterium. Classification (GTDB taxonomy): domain Bacteria; phylum Pseudomonadota; class Alphaproteobacteria; order HIMB59; family HIMB59; genus HIMB59. Next base: position 4,797 of record JAQBUY010000039.1, on the reverse strand, counting down.
GCATTTTTTGAATATTTCATTCCCAAGAGTTATATTGTAGATGATATTTCTAGATTAATTTTTTATAGAAAATTAACTAACGCAAAAAATTATAAAGAAATTAAAAATACTGAATATGAGTTGATTGATCGGTATGGAAATTATCCAGATGAAATTCAAAATCTTTTCAATTTATTAAATATTAAAATTAAATCCTTATCTTATGGTATTGTAAGACTGAATATCCAGCGCACATACATTGATCTTAAAATTAATATCAAAAATGAAAAATTAAGTAAATTTTTTATTCAATTAGTTCAAGAGGGTATGATTAAAATGATATCTTCAGACACAATTAGAATCAAAAATAATATTGATAAAGATTTTTTTTATGTGATAAATTTATTTTATAAAAAAATAGAGGGTTTGATTAGTAATGAATGAGCAACAAGAACAATTACCTAAAACGAATGTGGAGGGGGTGGTCTATTATCAATCTATTTTAGCTGAATTTACAGATGAAGAAAAAGCAATAGGGTCTGCTATGTCTGTTGATGATTTTGCTGAACTTCCCTTGAAGCGAAAGCAAAAATATTTAAAAAAACTCTATTCTCATATTGACGAACATACTTCTTCCGAATAATATTTATTTAAAATGATCAACGAAGACTATATTCCAAAAATTGATTTAACTAATTTAATTGCTCATGGAGTTAATTTACCTGAAGCTCAAAATACAATCCAGAAAATTAAAAAAGCTTCTGAGGAAGTCGGTTTTTTCACTGTGACGAACCACGGTGTTTCTAGTCAATCCATCGATAAAATCACAACAACTGCTAGAAGTTTTTTTCACCTACCTCTTGATAAAAAATTAACTATTGCTCCAAAAAAATGGAATAAAAATACAGATACAGTTTACCGAGGATATTTTCCTAGTGAAGTGAATGGAAAAGAAGGTCTCGATATTGGTGATCCTCTTTTAACACATGATATGACTGATTTAACTCAAAAAGAAAAATTTGAAGTAAATCATGATATGTCTTCAATAGATCAAGACTGGTAAAATACGATTAATAATTATTACGATCAAGTTTTTGGTTTAGGTGTTCATCTTTTTAAAGCTTTGATTAGTTGCTTTAGTTCTAATGTTGAATTAGCTGATTTTGCTTTTCAAAGACCTAAAACTCTTTCCACTTTAAGATTTAACTATTATCCCAATCAGGAAAAACCAGTTGAAATTTCTTCGCAAGATGGAGTGGCTCTTGGATGTGAAACTCATGTTGATAGCAGTATTATGACAATTCTTTATCAGGATAAAAAAGGAGGTCTTCAAGTTCAAAATAGACATAATCTCCAATGGTATGATGTCCCTCATGACCCTCAATCTTATGTTGTTAATTCTGGTTTAGCTCTCCAGTACCTCACAAATGGCCATTTTAAAGCAACTAATCATAGAGTTTTGTTTAATAAGGAAGAAAGAATTTCGATCCCTTTCTTTTTTGAACCTTCCTACGATTTTGATATTAATCCTAAACATATGGGAATAGTTGATACACCTCTATATGAAGTTGATAACTATGAAAACTTTTTAACAAATTCTTTAAAAAAGTTTGTAGAATATGACAGACCTTAATATCTAAATATGAATACAAATTTTAAAATAGGTACTAAGAACTATGCCCTTAAATAAGTGCGTAAAATTTGAGAAAAATAAGTTTTAAAAATGAAATCTTTTGTCACTAATAAAGATGAAAAATTAATTATTCTCAATAATCCAATTTAAAATATCATTCTTAATTTCTGAGTCTTGTTTTAGTAACTCTTTAGCATGTAATTTTGAGTCTGTTATTATCTTTTTTATCTTCATTTCAGGTAGTGTTTCCACTAAAAAATCAACAGCATCTTTAGTTGTAGTTCCGGGAAATAGTTCATCGTTGGCACTTCCAATGGCAAGTCCTTTTATCTCACCTATATTTTTTATTAAATTATTATATGTAATGATTTCATTTGCATATTCACCCGATGATTTATGTGGAGCGGTGGAGGGCGATAAAAAAACAACTCCCTTAATATCCTTTTTTGTTTCCTGATCGGAAATTAAAGACAGTGCAATCTAAGCTCCAAAGCTACCCCTTATAATAAATATTCCATTATCACTTTCATACCATGAACTTGATTTTATAAATTTTAAAACTGATTTAACTTCATTTTCAACAATGTTTTCTAAAGCAGTTTCCTGATTATCTTCTGCGTAAATAAGTTGATTGCTTTTAGCTCTACTTCCAACTGTACCAAAGCATTTAAAACCTTTGCAATCTGGTTCATTTCGATCAAATGTAATTAAATTCAAACCTTTTTCTAAAAAATCTTAAGAGATCGTAGATAAACTATTACTCTTACCTCCTAAGCCAGTAATGTAGATAGCAGTTGGTAAATTTCTATTTTTATCAATACTAACAGTTATTGGGAATTTCTTACCCTCATTAGTGGTTAATTCATAATTTTCTGAAATAGCTAAGTTTGAATAGATCAAAAAAAAATATTAAAAAGATAATTTTCATAATTGTTATTTTAGTGGCGGAGAGACTGGGATTCGAACCCAGGAAGGGCTTGCACCCTTGTCAGTTTTCAAGACTGATGCGTTCAACCGCTCTGCCATCTCTCCGTATAGACTTAAATTAAGATATTTTTATATATTCATGAGATATACTTGCAACAATAATTACATAGAATCTGAAAAAATGAATAAATTATTTATCATAATATTAATATTTTTATTTAATTCTGTTGCGATTGCTCATGATGACAATAATTGCGATGTTTTAAAAAATTATGATTTCAGTCAATTTGATTCCTGGAAAGATACTGTTGTGCAAAATGCTTCTCAATACTCCCTTGATTCAAGTTTTGTAGCTAATCTAATAGAGCCTTATTCTGTAAATAAGAATGTTATTAAGAATGATAAATGCCAACCTGAATTTACTTTGACATTTTCCGAATATCTTGAAAAAAGACTATCTGATTTAAGAATTAAAAATGGATTAAATAAAATTAGTAAAATCAGTAATTTATTAGATAAAATTCAATCTAAATATGAAGTTCAATCAAGATTTATTGTTTCAATTTGGGGTTTAGAAACTGCTTATGGAGAAATTACGGGAAATTATCCCGTTATAGAGACCCTGCTTACAATGTCTTATGATGAAAGACGAAGAAATTATTTCACCAAAGAGCTCTATAAATCCCTAATAATCATTAAGGAAGGTCACATTAATGTTGAAAACTTTAAAGGATCTTGGGCTGGAGCAATGGGTCAAAATCAATTCATGCCTTCTAGTTTTTTAGCTTATGCCCAAGACTTTGATGGAGACGGTAAAAAAAATATATGGACTAATGAAGCTGATGCATTGGCATCGATTGGGAGATATCTTAAGGGTGTAGGATCAAATAAGTGGAATGATGACTATACATGGGGTAGGGAGGTTATACCTCCATCTAACATCGAAAACCTAGAGTCAGAACTTTTCATTAAAAGAACAAATGGATGTCTTGCCATTAAAAAATTATCAAAAAAACTACCTTTATCAGACTTTTCAGATCTAGGTTTTTTGTCTATTGATGCTAAAAAGCTACCAAGTATCAACCTAAATAGTTATTTAATTAAAATGGGTAGAGTTAAGTCTGACTATAGATATTTCATAGTCTACGATAATTATTTAAATATTCTCTCTTATAACTGCTCTAACTATTATGGATTATCTGTAGGTTTATTGAGTGATAAATTTAAATAATTTATTTATTATACTGTTTTTACTTACTTTATTTTCATGTGAAAATGCAAATTATAATAAATATATAAGTGATAAGGATTTCTTTAAAACCACTAGCACTAAGAGTAATAAGGTTATTTCTCAATATAATTATGATTTCACTTATTCTGGTTCTGAGAATTATGAAATTAATTCAAATTTAGAAGATTTTGTTGTTTACCATAAATCTCTTCCTATTCCTTCTGTTTTAAAATTATCTAATCCTAATAACCTTAGTGAGTATGAAATTGTAAGAAATACCTTTATTGATTCAAAATCGAATTTTTTTGAAATATCAAAAGTATTGAAGAATAAATTATCATTAAATTCAGATGTTTATGTTGAATATTTAAAAGATGAATCTAAAAATCTAAGATCTGTTGAATTATCAAAAGAAACTAGCGTTGTTGATCTTAATACAAATGAAATTATTACCGAAGAAATCATGGATAGACCGATTGAAATAAGTGAAAAGCTTTTAATAAACGATGATAAACTAGCTAAAATCAATTCCCTAAGCCGTGAAGGTGAAACTACATTATTTATTTATATAGATAGCTACCCTGATTATTCAGATGCAAGAATAAAAACTAATAAAATAAGGAACCTGGATCTTACTATCTCATCTCAAAATGGCTCTTTTGAAGTTTTAGCAGGTCCTTTTCTTTCTATTGATGTAGACGAGAGGCTAGGTTTTCTATTAAATAACGGCTTTAATAATGCAAAAATATTTCGTTAAATTCTTATTCTTAATTTTTTTATTTGTTAACTCAAATTCTCATGCTTTAGATTCTATTGCTAAAGAAGCATACTTACTTGATCTTAATACAGGGCAGGTTTTATTAGATCTAAACTCTGAATCTAAAACATATCCATCAAGTATGACTAAAATGATGACTGTTTTAGTTGCTTTTGACAAAATTTCTAAAGGTCAAATCTCTCTTAATCAAAAATTTCTTGTCAGCAAGAAGGCTTGGAGGATGGGGGGGTCTAAAATGTTCGTAGAAGT
>JAQBUY010000038.1 GCA_027623775.1 Pseudomonadota bacterium | reverse complement strand
GAAGAAATAAAGCGTAATATTAATCTATCTTTAGAAAGCTTCACAATTGCAGAAAAAAAAATGAATGAAGCTACAAAATCAACAGAAGATCTAGAATTTATAATTACTGAAATGCTCAATAATGCGAAATTACAAGCTGAAGGAATATCTAAGATTATAATTGAAAAAAATGAGAGTCTTATCATCTCTAAAGAAAAAAATTCCATTGAAAGAATAAAGCAAATTGAACTAGCTACTATCCAAACTATTAAATCCCAAACTTCTATTAAGTTAAATGAGGTATTGATTGGCTATTTTGAAAATATGCCAGATGAAACAAAAAGAATCATCTTAAAAAATAGAATAGACGAACTTCATCAAATTCAGTAATTTTAATTTATCGCTGAAAAAATTCTTAATCCATTAGAGTAGTCAGAAAATTTAAGAATAACTGAAGCATAAGATTGGAGGTCTACTTTATTCAAGTAAGGGGTGTTAATCTTGGTATTCCATTTAATATCATTACTAAAACTCACTTCAGTTGATTTTGAATAGATTTTAAAATTCTCTTCCCTATCAGTTATAAATAATAAAGCGTTGAATTGACCTTCATATAACTCAAAATCAGGGGCATTAGATAGCTGATAACTATTGGTAATTTCAATGTACACGTTTATTGGGTCATCTACAATACGATAACAATTCAATTCTGAGTTATTTAAGATAGATATCATGGAGTTATTTTCAAATAATACAGAATTAGCTTCAGAAATAAGAAAATGCTTAGGGCAGTCTAATTGTTGAATTACCAACTTATCTTCCTTTAAAGAACAACCTAAAATAAATTGTGATATTATAATAATTAAAATGATAATTTTGTGCATTGTGGTAAAAGTAATTATTAAGTAATAAATGGAAAAATCAATCAATATTAATGTTCACGTAGCTGAATACAGAGGGTTTTGCGCTGGAGTAGATAGAGCAATTGAAATGGTAGAAAAAAGTTTATTAAAATATGGAACTCCAGTTTATGTAAGACATGAAATAGTTCACAATAAATATGTAGTAGAAGGACTTAAAAAAAAAGGTGTTATATTTGTTGAATCACTTGCAGATATACCAAAAAACACTAAAGCACCTGTTATTTTTTCAGCGCATGGGGTCAGTAAAAAGGTAATACAATCTGCAAAAAATTTAAAATTGCTTCACATAGATGCTACATGTCCATTAGTAAGCAAGATCCATCGTGAAGTTGAAACATTAGAAAAAGATGAATTTAAAATTATTATGATTGGGCATAAGTACCATCCAGAAGTAATAGGGACAATTGGACAAGCAAATAATAGTAAAAATATAATACTAGTTGAAAAAATAGAAGATGTGAAAAATTTACAATTTAATAAAAATCAAAAAATTGCTTATGTTACACAAACAACATTATCAATTTTCGATACTGAGAGTATTGTTAAAGCAATAAAAGATAAATTTCCGAATGTAGTTGAGCCTAAAAAATCAGATATATGCTATGCCACATCTAATAGGCAGCTGTCCGTTCAAGAATTAGCTAAAAAAGTAGATTCATTTTATGTGATTGGTGCTAATAACTCTTCTAATTCTGTAAGACTAGTTGAAACAGCAAAATTATTTGGGTCTAAGATTTCGCAACTAGTTGAAAATATTGATGATTTTGATTTTATATCTTTGAAAAAATTCAAAAATATTGGATTAACGGCAAGTGCTTCAGCTCCTGAAGAGCTAATCAAAAAATTTATTATAAAATTAAGAGAGCATTATACAATTACTATAAATGATCAAAAAATACCTGAAAATGTTAAATTCAATGTACCTAATTTTTTAAATTAATGGCTATATATACAGATATTAAAAGAGAAGAAGCTCAAACGATATTTAGTAAAATAGGTGAAATTAAATCACTTGAGGGTATCCAAGAAGGTGTAGAGAATACTAATTACAAAGTAATTCTGGAAAATGAAAATAAATATATCCTTACTATATTTGAAAAAAGAACAAAGAAAGAAGATTTACCATTTTTCAATCAGTCTATGCTTGAGTTTAAAAAAAATGGAATACCTTGCCCTACCGCTATTGAAATAGAAGAAAATAGCATATTTAAAATTCACAATAAAAATTGTTCTATTTATAGTTTTTTAGAAGGTAGGCCAATTCAAAAAATTAATGACACCGCTTTAACTTCTTTATCTACAATAATAGCTAAATTACATGATGTTGGAAGAATAACAAAGCTTAAAAGAGAAAATACAATGCTCATTCCTTCATGGAATTATATATTGAATAAGTTTAAAGATTTTAATAATCATAAATTCGTTCAAGAAATTAAATTAGTTTCAGATTGTATATATGAAATGCAAAATCAATTTCCAAAAAATTTAGAAAAAGCTTTAATTCATGCAGATTTATTTCCTGATAATATATTTTTTAAAAATAATAAAGTTTCTGGAATAATAGATTTTTTCTTTACATGCCAAGATACTGTTATTTATGATTTATCGACATTAGTTAATTCTTGGTTTTTTAATCAAAATTTTGAAGAAAATAATTGCATAATATTTTTAAATAACTATTTAAATAATACAAGTTTAACAAAAAATGAAAAAGAATATTTTAATTTTTATTTAAAGGTAAGCGCTATTAGGTTTTTCCTTACAAGATTGCATGATATGTATTTTAATACTTCAGGAGAAGTGATGCATAAAGATCCTATGGAATTTTTCAATATTCTTAGATTTCATCAAAAAAATAATTTAAAAGAATTAATTTGATCAAAATATATACAGATGGATCATGTTTAGGAAACCCTGGTACTGGAGGGTGGGCCTACTCATTAAAACTTAAAAATAAGAATATAGCTCATTATGGTTATGAAAAAGAAACTACCAATAATAGAATGGAGTTAACCGCTGCTATTAAAGCATTAGAATTTCTTAAAGAGAATGAAGAAGAAATAACGGTCATTACTGATAGCAACTATTTAAAATATGGCATTAGTAGTTGGATTACAAATTGGAAAAAAAATAACTGGAAAACGGCAAATAAAAATCTTGTTAAAAATCAAGATTTGTGGATGACTTTAGATGAATTAACAATTTCTAAAAAAGTAAACTGGGATTGGGTAAAAGCTCATAGTATTGATAAATTTAATAATACTGTTGATGAACTAGCAAGAAATGCTGCTGAGAATTTAATTCAATCTTTTTGAAATTGACTCTAAAGTTTCTAAATTTTCAATTGGTCCAATTGCAGAAACTGTAATAGCCGATTTAATAATATTTAATCTTGCCTTCTCTAAATCCTCTAAGGTTATGGCATTGATTTTTTCCATTCTTTCTTCTTGTGGAATTACACGATCAAATAACAGCTGTTGGGTTGCATTGCCTTGAGCTCTTCTAGAAGTGCTTTCATTTCCCATTAATAACGAAGATTTAAATAATGCTTTTGCTCTTTGTAGTTCTTCAGGAGCAAAAGTACTAGCATCAATACTTAATTGATCGCAAAGCACTGGAATTAGTTCTTTTATTTCTTTAGATCCTGTTCCTACATAAATGCCAAAACTACCAGTATCAGTATAAGATGATGAGAAACTTGAAATAGAGTAAACTAATCCTCTTTTTTCTCTTATTTCTTGAAATAATCTAGAAGACATACCTGAGCCAAGCACTGCTGAATATACGGATGTTGCGTAATAGAGATCTGAAAAATAATCAACACCATCAAATCCTAAAACAAGGTTAACTTGCTCTAAATCTTTATTTTGCCTGTAATCACCACCAACATATTGAGAATCTTCTGCATAATTATTTTTACCTTTTGGTAAATGATTAAACTTATCTTCAACTAAATTAATAACTTCCTCCTCATTAAAATTACCAGAAACAGAAAAAACCATCTTCTCGGGATTATAAAAATCATTCATGAAAGCATTTACTTCTTCTCGTTTAATATTTTTAATAATATCAGCTGTTCCCAGAATAGATCTTCCCATTGGTTGATTTGGATAAGCGGTCTCTTGCCACTTATCAAAAACTAAATCATCGGGTGCATCTAAATACATACCTATTTCTTGAAGTATTACCCCTCTCTCTCTATCCAATTCTTTTGGATCAAAAGATGAAAATTGCATAATGTCACTTATAATATCTACTGAAGTTATAATATCTTCTTTTAATACCTTCATGTGATAAGCTGTAATTTCTCTAGAGGTATAAGCATTAACATGCCCACCAATCATTTCAACTTCATCAGAAATTTGTTTAGCAGATCTATTTTTTGTACCCTTAAATGCCATATGTTCCAATAAATGAGCCACACCATTATTTGTACTTGTTTCGTTTCTAGCTCCAACATAAATCCACATACCAACACAAACAGTCTCAACAGAACTAACGTAATCAGTTAATACAGTAATACCATTTTTAAGTTTTTTAAGATTGGGCATTTTCAATAATGTATTTTTTAAAGAGATCATAGTCATTATCTAAAATGTCATACCTCTCAGAATTCATAAAATTCAAGGTTTTATCAAACACTGAGTTATCTTTTCCTATTGATTCTATAACTGTTTCTTGGAACTTCACTGGATGCGCGCAAGCAAGTGAACATATATTTTTAAAGTTTAATGATCTGGCTACTGAGACACCTACAGCTGTATGAGGGTCTAAGATCACTTGGTTTACCTCGTAAGTTTTTTTAATTTCCTCTATAACCTGTAAAGAAGTAGCCATTCCAGACTTAAAAAACTGTTGTATTTTTTTATGGATCTCTTCTTCTATTAGAAAATCATTGTTTTTTTTTGTAATATTAGAAAATAATTCCATGGTTTTTTCAGGACCAATAAAATCATAAATTAATCTTTCAAAATTACTTGAAATAATTATATCCATACTAGGGCTATTGGTTTTCAATACTTTTTTAATAGATAAATCATTACCAGAAATAAATCGATGCAGAATATTATTTTCATTAGTTGCAATTACAAGATCTTCAATAGGGAAACCCATTTTTTTTAATATATAGGCTGCATAAATATTACCAAAATTACCAGTTGGCACAACAAAACTTGAAAAATTATTATTACTTAATGCCCATGCGTAATAAATAGTTTGAGGTAAAATTCTAAACCAATTAATAGAATTCACAGCTGTAAATGATTGATTTTTTGTTAAATCAATATCATTAAAAGCTCTTTTAACTATTGATTGGCAATCATCAAAAGATCCTTCAAGTGCGATATTAAATACATTATTACTTCCAGTTGTAGTCATTTGTTTTCTTTGAAATTGAGAAGTGCCTTTATGGGGATGTAAGATACAAATTTTGATATTTTTTAAATTTTGAAAAGCATGAATAGCAGCGGAACCAGTATCGCCGGATGTAGCTCCAATAACAACTAATGATTGATTATTTTTTTTTAAATAGAATTCATACATTTTTGCCAATAAACACATTGCGTAATCTTTAAAGGCTAATGTAGGTCCATGAAAAAGATTCAAAAGAGTGATGTCACCTAAGTCTGTTGTTGAAGTGACACCTTCATCAAATTTTTCATAAGCTTGATCAATCATTATTTTTATTTCACTAGAAGTGAATAAATCTAAAAGAAATTTTTCAAAGATAATAAAGGCTATAGATTTAAAATCTTTATTTTTAAGAGATAATATCTCTTCATGAGTAAATTTAGGGAATTCTTTAGGAACAAAAAGACCTCCATCAGGAGCTAAACCTAAATTTAAAACCTGTTCTGAAGTATAGATTTCATTGTCATTTCTAGTGCTTACATACTCCATAAAACTATACTTTAAATCTTTCTTTAAGATGTTTCACTAAATAGTTTGGATTAAGTTCTTCTTTAGAAATTTTACTTAGTACATCGGACATACTGTACTCTGAACCATATTGATGAATATTATCAGTTAACCATTGGGACACTTCTCCCATATTTTGGCTATTAGGATTGGAATTAAATTCATTATATTTTGGATAATTATATTTTAATTGAGAGGCCATCATAGCACCTGTGGCATAAGTAGGGAAATAACCGTACATTCCTTCAAACCAATGAATATCCTGTAGCACACCTTCACTATCATTGGATATATTAATACCTAGCATTTCTTTATACATCTTATTCCAAATTTCTCGGATATCTATTAAGTCAAGATTTTCAGAAAAGATCATTTTTTCAATTTCATAGCGAATATAAATGTGAATAGGATAAGAAAACTCATCCGAACTTACTCTAATTGGATTAATTCTAATTGAATGATAATTTTCTTTAAATAACTCAAATAAGTCATCTTTATTTGAGAAATTTTTTATTAATAATTCAAAAAAATTAAAAGATTTAAATATATGATTTTCAAAAAACAACGACTGACTTTCATGAAAAGTCAAACTACGTGATTGGCCTATAGGTTGATATAGATTTTCTTTAGGTCGGTTTTGTTCATATAAACCATGACCAGATTCATGGAATAATGCAGATAAAGATTCAAAAACATTTTTTTCAAATCGAGTGGTAATTCTAATATCATCATTAGCACCTCCACAAAATGGATGATTTGATAGATCTATTCTCCCTCTATTAAAATCAAATCTCAACGCCTTCATAAAATATTTCATACTTTCCAGTAAGTCTGAATTCTTAATATTAATTTTAGGTATTCTAGTATTTTTGATTTTATCAGCTTCAGAGTAAGTGGGGATTATATTTTCTCGAATGACTGAAAATAATTTATCAATTTGAGAGGAGGATAGATCAATATCATATTTATTAATAAGTGAATCGTATGGTGATTTACCAGATTTAACTGATAATTGTTTTGATTCCTCTATAGTCAATGAGAGAACATCGTTAAAAGCCTTACTGACGATAGAGATATCATTTTTTTTTTTGCAAGCCGCCAGAACTGTTCGCATTCAATTTTTTTTCTTGTAAGCTTTTCTTTTAATAGAGGGTCTACTGAATTTTCTTGATTAATGATTTCCTTCATTAAAATAAAGTTTTTTTTGTCATGCACTGATAAATCAATAATCCTGACATTATTAATCAAACTATCCAGTCCATCATTTCTTAAAGTTGTATCTGTCAATCTAATTAAAACAGCCAACTGTTCAGACCTGGACTGAAAACTATTTTGAGGTAGATATGTTGCGTTATCCCAAAAAAGAATTCCGCATATATCATTTAAAATATAGTACTCTTGAAATATTTTTTTTAATTCATCCATTTTTTTTTCTTCTACTTATAATTAACATAATTAAACTTGTTAAGCTCAATAAATACCATGTTAATAGATACTGCAAATGACTGTTTCTAAGTAGTGTTTTTGGATTAACAAAATAATGATTTATAGAAGCTTCAGCAATAACAAAATATTGATCTAATTTAATCTTATCTAAAAAATAAACTTCCAAGTCGCTAATTCCAGGATAATACCATTCATTTTTTTTTAAGTTATTTAATGGAGTAAAATAAGGTTTTTTCTTATAAAAATTTCTTAAATAAATATTTAAATTCTTCTCTTTATTAATTCTATTAAATATTTTATCGATATTTATCTGGTCATCACTTTTAGTCCAACCCGCATTAATCACTGTCATCAAATTATTATTTTTATAGACAGGAAAATATAAGTGAAGTCCGACATCTCCGTTATAAGTTTTGGATTGAATAAATATTGGATTATTGAAAATTTTATAACTATCTGACAAGATTACACTTGTTAATTCAGGATAAATTTCCATTTCGTCAAATGAAAAAGGTTCATTAATAGATTTTTCAATATTATTAATTAAATCATTTTTCCAATTTAGTCTTTGGTATTGCCAAGTTCCTAATAAAAAAGTTAAACAGAATGCAAAAACAAAAACAAAAGATAATGAATTTTTTTTACTCAATGATGTTGAAATTTTTTAAAAATAAAAAAAGATTTAATCTTTTTTATAATATAAATAGATGAAAAGAGAATAATTACAGGCCATAAAATTATATGAAATAAATATGGCGGTTGGTAATTAAATTCAATAAATATAGCTAGTGGGATCACTGAAAAACCCAAAATAAAAATAGCAAAAACTGAAGGTCCATCACCACAATCATGATTAATAAGATCTAATTGACAGCTTGTACATGAATTATTTACAGTTAGACCTGAAGAATATAACTCGCCCACTCCACACCTAGGGCATTTACTTTTTAAAATAGTATTTAATAAAGACGGGTTTATTTATCCACCCCACCAATAAACACTAATATATAAAAAGAGCCATACAACATCGACGAAATGCCAATACCATGCAGCAGCCTCAAATCCAAAATGTCTTTCTGGTGTTAGATGATTTTTTTGAGCTCTTGATAAGCATACAAATAAGAAAATTGTTCCGACTAATACATGAAAGCCGTGGAAACCTGTTGCCATAAAAAATGTCGATGGATATATACCATCAGTAAATCCAAATTGAGCATGGTGATATTCATAAGCCTGTAAAAGACTAAAGAATACTCCTAGCACCACGGTAATTTTTAAAGCTTTAATTGCTTCCTTAATGTTACCCTCTCTTACTTCGTGGTGAGCCCAGGTGCATGTAGTTCCTGATAATAAGAGTATTAAGGTATTTAAATAAGGAATGTCTAAAGGGTCAAAAGTTTCTATTCCTTCTGGAGGCCAAATACCTATTCCAAAAGTACCTGAAAAAACTTCCTTATAATCTTGAATAAAAGCTTTTGGTAAAAGACTCGCATCAAAGAATGCCCAAAAGAATGCAACGAAGAACATTACTTCAGATGTAATAAATAAAGCCATTCCATATCGAAGACCAATTTCTGTAATTGAATTATGTACTTTTAACAAAGTACTTTCTTTAATTATATCTCTCCACCACATAAACATTGTCATAAGAATTAATATAAATCCCACTACAACAGGCCATACCATTTCGTAATGCATATAAAGAATTGCTCCTGCAACTAAAAAAAGCGTTGAAAAAGCTCCAATAAAAGGCCAAGGACTAGGATTCACAAGATGAAACTTGTGCTTCTGCTTTGAGTCTTGAAAAACTAGATCTACCATAATTAAATTGATTTCAATCTATTTTGGGGAAAAAGGTATATGACAAAGTGACATTCCTCACATTTCTAGCTTCTGGGTCATCTTTGATTAATGGGTCGATATAGAATGTAACGGGAAATTCAGCTACTTCTCCTGGATTTAAAGGTTGGTCAAGGAAGCAGAAACACTCAATTTTATATAAATAAGGGCCTATTTTAGGGGGTAATACATTAAATACAGAAGTGCCTGTTACCTGAACATTAGCATTATTTTTAGCTTTAAAAATAACACTATATTTTTTACCTTCATGAATAGACATTTTTTTAGGTGCATCAAAAAGCCAATCTAAACCCTCAGCTACTTCAGCATCAAATCTTACATTAAATTTTAGTGAGGAATTATTATCGGATGAATAGGTATTATCGATTTGATTAGAATTAAATCCCTGAAAACCAGTTACCTGACAAAAAATTTTATATATAGGAACAGAAAAATAAACTAGGGACATCATAGCGATTACAATGATGGATAAAAAAATTAATGTTTTCTGTTTATTATTAATGATCAAGCAAAACCAGATTTAATTCTAAGAATAGTAAAAAGATAGAAAAATATAATTACCACTACTAAAATGATAAGCATTCGTTTATTTTTTTTTTTAATATTTTTCATTTAATTTATTAACTTATCAATTACAGCAACAAAAAATATTAAAAATAAATAAAGGATTGAATATCCAAATAATTTTATTGCATCTTTTTTTGGATTTTTAGAAATATTTAAAACATAAAGCTTATAAATAAAGTAGCCATTTAATATATTGGAAGTTATGAAATAAAATAATCCGTTATAGTTGAAAATAAATAAAGCATTTGCACTCAAGACCATGAGGACTGTATAAAAATTCATTAATTTAAAAGTCGATTTAAAGCCATGGATTACCGGATACATTGGCACACTAGCTTTAGAATAATCATCATTTCTATAAATTGCTAATGCCCAAGAATGAGGGGGAGTCCATAGAAAAATAATTAAACACATGATGACTGAATTCCAAATACCAACTTCTGAAATGCTTATCCAGGCTATTACAGGAGGTAAAGCTCCTGCAAGTCCTCCTATTACAATATTTTGAGGAGTATTAGATTTTAATAAAACTGTATATAAGTAAGAATAATAAATAATTGTAAAAGCCAAAAGGCTTGAAGCATATATATTTGTAAAAAAAAATAATCCAACAACTGAAACAACAGAAAAAACTAGTCCAATAGCAAGTGCTGCATTAGGAGAGAAACTTCCTGAGGGTATAGGTCTCAATTTAGTTCTTTCCATTTTTTTATCAATCCCCCTATCATGCCACATATTTAAAATAGCGGCTCCAGAGGCTCCTATAGCTATTAAAATTAAAGATATAGACTTAATGAAAAAACTTTTATCAGAAGGAGCTACTATCATTGCGCATAAAGCTGTGAATATTACTAGCGAGATAACTCCGGGCTTTATTAGTATGTATAAGTGAAGAAAAAAATTCTTAATATTAGTTAATATTATTAAAGAATTATTAAAATTAGAATCTTCT
>JAQBUY010000037.1 GCA_027623775.1 Pseudomonadota bacterium | reverse complement strand
TTAACTTCTGATTATTATAAATAATATTAATTTCATCTATTTTTCCAAAATCTATTTTTATTAATTCTAATGCTTTTAAAATTTCTTCAGGATTTTCATAATTAATTTGTAACCACTTATTAACAAAAACTTGATCTTCCTCTGGTTTTTTATTGCTTATTACTATGTAGTTTAAATTTTTATCAATATCTAAAACTAGTTGACCTTCCACTACTATTACTAATATGTTTTTATTAGTCATCTAATTCACTGATGCTTGACTGAGAAAAGATAGTTGAGTAATTTTATCATCTCTTAAATGATCACTTGGTGGAATTGGGTAATCGCCTGTAAAGTAATGATCTGTAAATTGGGGTGAAAGATCATTTCTTTCTCCTTGTCCAAGTGCTTTATACATACCTTTTAAAGATAAAAATTTAAGCGATTTAGCTCCAATATATTCACACATTTCTTTATTTGTTTTATTTGCTGCTAAAAGTTCATCTTTTGTAGGTGTGTCTACTCCATAGAAATCAGGATATTTAATTTCTGGACATGATATTCTAACATGTACTTCTTTTGCTCCAGCATCATAAAGCATTTTAACAATTTTAAGGCATGTAGTTCCTCTTACGAGTGAATCGTCAATTAAAATAATAATTTTATTTTTAATGGATGTTTTGTTGGCATTTAATTTTAATTTAACGCCAAGGCTTCTTATATGTTGAGAAGGTTCTATAAAAGTTCTTCCAACATAATGATTTCTAATTAAACCTAATTCAAAATTAACTCCAGTTTTTTGACTAAATCCTATAGCGGCAGGAACTCCAGAATCTGGCACTGGTACTATCACGTCTGGTTTGATGTCACATTCATCAGCCAATTGAAAACCAAGATTTTTTCTGTGATCATAAGCGCATATTCCATTTAGAAGACTGTCAGGTCTTGAAAAATAAATATATTCAAAAACACAAGGTCTTAAGTTTTTAATTTGTAAAGGTTTGATACTTGTTAATTCACCATTTTGAATTATGACTATTTCTCCATTCTCAACATCTCTAATATATTGAGCCCCAATTATATCAAGAGCACATGTTTCAGATGTTAAAATATATGAATTATTCAATTTACCAATTACAAGAGGTCTTATTCCAAATGGATCTCTGACTCCAATTAAAATATTTTTTGATAATATTGTTAGTGCAAATCCGCCTTCAATTTGTCTTAAAGCTTCTACTAATCTATCAGTAATTAGATATTTTTTTGATTGAGCAATGAGATGGACAATTGTCTCTGTATCTGAGGTTGTATGAAAGATAGCTCCTTCTTTAACTAATCTTTCACGAAGCATTATAGCATTTGTTAAGTTCCCATTATGAGCAATACTTATGCCTCCACCATGCAAATCTGCAAAAAAAGGCTGAACATTTCTCATCGTATCACCACCTGATGTTGAATATCTATTATGTCCAATTGCAAAGACTCCAGGTAATCTTTCTAAAGTTTTTTCTTTTGTAAAATTATCACCAACTAAACCTAATCTTTTTTCAGAATGAAAATTCTGACCATCAAACGAAACTATGCCGCAACCTTCTTGACCTCTATGTTGTAGAGCATGAAGTCCTAAAGCTGTTAAGGCTGCCGCATCCTCACTATCACTAATACCAAAAACAGCACATTCTTCTTTTAGTATAGATTCATGCGGGTGTTTAATTTTAAATTTGTTTAAAAAAGAGATCTTTTTCATCATTAAATTTTTTTAGTATATTTCATTCTGCTCTTCGAATTGAATGGTTTCGGATTCTTGTTGCGAATCATCTTCATATAATCTCAGACTATCGTAAAGATTAATATTATAAATCATTATTTTGTGCATAGTACTCTCATTTAGATAATTTTTTAAAGTTAAGTTAAATATGAAATAAAATAAAATACTAAAAAGAAATAAACCATAAATACAACCAAAAATAAAATCTATAATTTTAATAGTAGAATTTTTAACAAAATTAATTTTTAGTAGTTTTTCAAAAATGCCAAAAATAAAATATGATAACAGGAATATGATGACAAAAACTACTATTTCGCTGATAAGAGGATATTGTATTATTAGAGAATTTAAAAAATCATTACTCGAAAAATAATTACTTAAAGATGCTAAAACAGTTTTATAAGTCATAAAGGGTAGGGTGATTGAACCTACTATCTTTAAAGTAAATCCTAGTGACTGAAGTATTCCCTTAAATCCAAAAAAAAATGTAAAAATAATTAGTATTACAAAATAAATAATTTCATAAGTTGTGAAGTTAGATAAAATTTCCATAATATTTTTATTTTTCTCCTTTTAAAAAATAATTTAATTTTTTGTTTGTTGTTTTAAATAAATTATTACAAGTATCAGAGATTTCTGTTATTCCGTCCTCTAAATAATAAAAAAGATCTCCTGTTTTAATAGCGCTTTTGATATCATGAGTAATAGTAATCGCTGTAATTTCTTTTTCTTTTATTGTTTTTACAATTAATTCGTTTATTAAATTACTATTAATAGGATCTAAGCCTGTTGTTGGCTCGTCTAAGAAAATCACTTGCGGTTTTTTAAATAGAGCTCTTCCTAATGCAACTCTTTTTTTCATTCCGCCTGATAACTCAGAGGGGTATTTATAAAAATTATCACTCGTCAGACCTAAACTTTCCATATTTTCTATAACTTTTTCTTTTAAATTATTAATACTGTTATCGTGTTCATTGATTGCTTGAAATGCAATGTTTTCCCAAACTTTTAAACTATCAAAAAGAGCGCCATATTGAAACAGCATCGAAAAATTATTGATGTCTACATTTTCCTCAGAATTATATTTTATTACTCCTTTATCTTGAAAGATTAATTTATATATTATTTTTAATAAGACTGATTTACCGCAACCAGATTTACCTAAAATAATAGTAGATTTTTTATTGGGTATTTTAAGTGTTACCCCTTTGAGAACTTTTTTTCCATCAAAATTTTTATATATATTTTCAATATTTATTTCCATAATTTAAAAAAATACCTCAGTTAATATATAATTAAAAACTAGTATCAGTACCGAAGAGGAAACAACGGCATTAGTAGTTGCTGACCCCACTCCAAAAGAGCCTTTGCCAGTATAAAGTCCATGGTAGCAACTCATGATAGCTATTATAAAACCAAAAACTATAGATTTAACCATTCCAGAAAAATAATCCTCAAAGCTAATAAAATTAATGGTATTTGAAATATAAATTGTTTCATTAAATCCAAGTCTTAGAGTACTAATTAAATAACCTCCATAAACTCCTATTATGTCTGCAAATGTTACAAGAAGGGGCATTATAATTACTAGTGCAATTACTCTCGGTGTTACTAGATAGTTATAAAAATTTGTATTAAGAGTTTTAAGTGCATCTATTTGCTCTGTAACCCTCATTGTAGCTATCTCGGCCGCAATAGAAGCACCAACTCTTCCAGCAACCATTAAACCAGCTAAGACAGGCCCTAATTCTCTTGTTAGTGTCAAAACAACTATTTTTGGAATTGCTGTTTCTGCAGAAAATCTTGAAAATCCGGTATATGATTGAAGTGTTAAAACCATTCCTGAAAAAATGGCCGTTAGAGCGACTATAGGAATAGAGCTCAATAAAATTTTAATTAAGTAGTTAAAGTTAGAATTAATATAAAATCTTGGAAAAAATAAATATTTAAAAATCAGAAACATAAAATAACTAATTTTCCCTATTGAGCGAACTGCTTCTATAAAAAAATTACCTATAAGTTCAAAAAGAAGCATAATAATATTTTATCAAATTATATCTCTATCTCTACCTTTAGCTTTATTAGAAAATTTAGTTAAATCTCCATTAAAATGTAAATTTATACTTCCCGTAGGACCATTTCTTTGTTTGGAAATTATTAGTTCAGCATCATTCATTACATTGTTACATTTTTCTTGCCATTCCGTGACTCTATCTTGGAAAGTTGAATTATTTTCACCTTCTTTTCTTTTAGGTTCACTATTTTGTAAATAATAATACTCACGGTAAACAAACATAACGATATCAGCATCTTGTTCTATACTCCCGGACTCTCTTAAATCAGATAAAAGTGGTCTTTTGTAATCTCGACTTTCGACTTGTCGTGATAATTGTGAAAGTGCAAGAACGGGTATATTAAATTCTTTGGCTAATTGTTTTAAACTTCTTGTAATCTCCGATAATTCATTAACTCTATTTTCCCTATTTCTTTCAGGTTTAATTAATTGAAGATAATCGATTACTATAAAACTAATATTATAATTTTTTTTATATCTCCTTAATTTTGATCTAAGTTCACCAACAGTTAGGTTAGGACTATCATCAAAATAGAAACCTAAATTGCTTATTTCCTGAAATGACTTTTGTAATTTTGAACTATCTTCAGAGGTTAAATCTCCTCTTCTAAGTTTACTACTTTCGATTTTTGATTCTTCTGCTAAAATTCTTAAACCTATTTGTTCCGCAGACATCTCAAGTGAAAAAAATAATCCTGATTTTCCGGAGTCTTCTTTTTTAAAAATTTTAGCGGCATTAAATGCTATATTGGTAGCTAAAGCTGTTTTACCCATAGAGGGTCTTCCCGCTAGAATTATTAGATCAGAGTTTTGCATTCCGCCCAATTTATCATCTAGATCGATAAAGCCAGTTGATACTCCAGAAATCTTTCCTTTTTTTTGAAAGGCTTTTTCTATTAATTGTAAGGATGAAGTTCCAACTGATTTAAAATCTTTGATTTCAAATGTGTCTTTTTTAAAATTTGTAATTTCAAAAATTTCTTTTTCTAGTTCAATTATTATATCTTTGACATTTTTGTCTGTAGTAAAATTTGAAATCTCTTGATTTTTATTTTGAGTTGTTTTGAAAATTTCCCTTCTCAGGTAAAGATCCTCTAAATCTAATACATAGTTTAGAAATGTATCTTTTGAATAAACTATAGTGTCTACTTCTTTAACTAATTCTTTTACTGTTTCCTTAGTAATTTCTGGTAGATAATTCTTAAGTGTTTCAACTGTAATATTTTTTGAATTTTTTGAAAATTCATTTAGTAAACTAAGAATTTTTTTATACTCAGGGTTATAAAAGATTTTATCATTTAATTTATCGTAGTATTCATCAAGAAATACGGGGTGCTTAATAAGATAAGATAAGACAATAATTTCAATTTGATTATCTTTAAGATTTAAAAAAGGATCAGCCACAAAAAGGAATATAGGGGATTAAAATAGAAAAGTAAGTAATTATAGTGAAGATTTAGGGGATAAGATATTAATATTAAGTGCACAACTTATTTCTGGATGTAAATCTATATCCACCTTATGGTTGCCTGAAGTTTTAATTTTCTCTCCAAGTTTAATCATTTTTTTTTCAACACTAATACCTTGTTCTAAAAGAAATGAAGAAATATCTCCAATAGAAATGGAACCAAACAGTTCACCATTATCTTTAACTGCAATTTCTTTTGTGAAAGTCAGTCCATTAATTTTTTTAGAAATAACCCCCTGATTTTTTATAAATTCTTTATCTTTTTCTTCCAGAGAAGATTTTTTCTTCATTATATCATCAATATTGTCTTTAGTAGCTATTTTAGCTTTTCCTGTTGGGATTAAGTAATTTCTAGCAAAACCATTCTTTACAGACACAACTGAACCTATGTCCCAATTTTTTTTAATTTTTTCTAAGACTACAACTTTTAACATTTTATATTAAAGATAAAAATCTTGCCTGTTTAATTGCTTTGGCTAATTTAGTCTGACCTACTCTTGTTGTATTAAGGACTCTTTGAGGAATTATTTTTCCATTTTCATTGATAAATCTTTTTAAAATATGGGTATTTTTATAATCAAGCTTAATAAAGTCTTCTTGAGTAAATTCATTATTTTTTTTCATCATAATTTTTTAATTATCCTTATTTATTTGAGTTGTTACTTCATCAATTTTTTGAGCACTTTTGGAAATTAGATACCTAAGACAGTCAGTTTTATA
Organism: Pseudomonadota bacterium; assembly: GCA_027623775.1. GTDB lineage: Bacteria > Pseudomonadota > Alphaproteobacteria > HIMB59 > HIMB59 > HIMB59. Next base: position 4,767 of record JAQBUY010000037.1, on the reverse strand, counting down.
TTTAAGAAAAGTATCGAGTTTTTTAGGAAAATCTGCCCCTGATTCAAATCTAAGGAACTTAAATGAACCTTTGGAATATTTTCTTATAGTGAATTTAAGATTTTTAATACCCCAGTCCTCTTGATAACCAATAGAAACACTATTTTCAGTAAAAAAATTATTTATTGAAATAAGTAGATCTTTTACTTGATCGTTACCTAAGTCTGGTTTAACTATAATAGCAGTTTCATATAATTTAGACATCAGGAGATTTGTCTACACATATATAACGATTATGTCAAATAAAAATATATCAATAATTTTCACTGGCCAAGGATCTCAACATGAAAGTATGGGAATAGAACTCATTCAGAGCATGGAATGGGTAAAACACCGTTATGAGATTAGTTCTGATATTTTGGGCTATGATGTAATTAAAACACAATCAGACCCTACTAAAATTAACCTTACTCAATTTAGTCAACCTCTCATATTCATTTACTCTTCAATCTTAATAGATTTATTCAAAAAATCATTTAGCAAAACCATTTTGGAAAATAATATAAGTTTGGCAGGACATTCTCTGGGTGAATATTCGGCACTTTACTTTTCTAATGCTCTTGATTTTGAAAGTATGTTAAGGCTTGTATCTTTAAGAGGCAATTCTATGGCCAATGTGTCGGACCCTAATAAATTTGGAATGTTTGCGATTTTAACAAAAGAAAAAATTAATACTGAGATATTTAATGAGGATGTTTTTTTAGCTAATATTAATTCAGATAAACAAGTTGTGATTTGTGGTACTAAAAAAGATTTAGAAGATTTTAAGGAAAAAAATAAGATAGGAAAGTACATACCTCTGAATGTTTCAGCACCTTTTCATTCAAAACTAATGGAAGATAGCTCTAATATTTTTTTAAGTTCAGCAAAAAATTTTACATTTAAAGATTCTTCTTACGACTTGATATCTAATCATAATTTAATAAATTATAAAAATTTAAATACCAAAGATTATTCAAAACAGCTAGCTAAGCAGATTTTTTCGACTGTTGAATGGAGTTCTACCATCAATAATTTTATTTCTAATGGAACGAATGATTTTTATGAAATTGGACCAAAAAAAACACTATTAAATTTTTTACCAAGAAAAGATGAGATAAAAACTTATACTTTTTGTTCATTTGAGGATATAGATAATTATGTTTAAAGATAATACGGCTTTTATAACAGGTGGAACTGGCAGTATAGGCGAGGCTGTTTGTGATGATTTTATTAAAAATGAATGTCTTAATGTTCATGCTTCGACTACAAACCTAGATAAGATTAAGAATCTAGATCAAAAAATAAACTTTATTAACCTAGATTTAAAAAACATTTCTCAAGATCAGTTAAAAGAAAATATTAATTTTGAACCTGATTTTTTAATTTTAAATGCAGGACTAAATAAAGATAATTTATTTTTAAGGATGTCAGAAGAAGAGTGGGACGACGTCATTGATGTTAATTTAAATTCTACTTTTAAATTAGTTAAGTTTTTTTTAAAAGGAATGATTAAAAGAAGATTTGGACGAATAATATTTATCACCTCAGTAGTTTCTTTTACAGGTAACCCTGGTCAGACAAATTATACAGCTTCTAAGTCGGCTTTAACGGGTTTTTGTAAATCTTTATCTTTGGAAGTCGCTAGTAGAAACATTACAGTTAATTGCATTGCTCCGGGTTTTATAGCCTCAAATATGACGGATAAATTATCAGATGACCAAAAATCCCTAATTTTAGACAAAGTACCTATGAAAAAGTTAGGAAAACCATCAGATATTGCCAATACAGTGAATTTCTTATGTTCAGATAAAGCATCCTATATTACAGGCCAGACTATACATGTAAATGGCGGCCTTGCTTTAATATAATTATATATTTGAATAATAATAATTATGTGATACGTAAGTTTGTAAATTTAATTTATTTAAGAAGGATTTAAAAATGAGCGATATTGAAGAAAGAGTAAAAAAAATAGTTGTAGAACACTTAGGTGTTGATGAGTCAAAAATTCAAAGCGATTCAAAATTTATTGATGATCTAGGTGCTGATAGTTTAGATACTGTCGAGTTAGTTATGGCTTTTGAAGAAGAATTCGGATGTGAAATACCAGATGATGCCGCAGAGAAAATCGTGACTATGAAAGATGCGGTTTCTTTTTTATCTGCTAACTCTAACTAAATATTTTTAATATTGAGAAGAGTAGTAGTTACCGGACTTGGAGCTATAACTCCATTAGGTAATAGTGTAAAAAATAATTGGGAATCACTTCTACTAAATAAAAGTGGCATTAAAAAAATTACTAAATTTAATGTTGATGGATATCCTTGCACTATAGCAGGAACAATCGAAGACGATCTTATTGATGAACAAATCATTTCTCAGAGAGATCTAAGAAGAAATGACAGATTTATAAATTTAGGAATAATTGCTGCTAATGAAGCGTATCTTGATGCAGGCTTTAATCCAAATGAAGAAGAGGCAAATAGATATGGAGTTATCATTGGTTCTGGAATTGGAGGTCTAGATTCAATCTATAAAAATTCCTTGATATTAAATGATCAAGGTATTAGGAAAATATCCCCTTTTTTTATTCCTTCATCCTTAATCAATTTAATATCAGGACAAGTATCAATTAAATTTGGTCTTAAGGGGCCAAATAGTTCTCCTGTCACCGCTTGTGCAACTGGTACTCATGCTATTGGAGACTCTTTTACTTTGATAAAAAATAATAAAGCAGATTTGATGATTTGCGGAGGTTCTGAAGCAGCGGTTTGTCCAATTGGTATGGCCGGTTTTTCTGCAGCAAGAGCTCTTTGTGACACCTTTAATGATAATCCTGAATCTGGGTCTAGACCTTGGGATAAGAAAAGATCAGGTTTTGTTATGGGGGAAGGTGCTGGCGTTTTAGTTTTAGAAGAATTTGAACATGCAAAAAAACGAGGGGCTGAAATTTATGGTGAAATTAAAGGATACGGCCTATCAGGAGACGCATTCCACATTACCAAGCCATCAGAAGATGGTAATGGGGGTTTTAGAGCAATGGAAATGGCAGTTAAAGAGTCGGAATTATTCTTAGAAGATATTCAATATATTAATGCTCATGGAACTTCTACTCCAGTTGGAGATTTAATTGAGCTTTCAGCTGTAGAAAGAATGTTTGAAAATCATAAAAATATATTCATGAACTCTAATAAATCTGCTATTGGTCATTTATTGGGAGCTGCTGGTGCTGTTGAAGCGGTATTTACATTAAAAAGCATTCAAAATTCTATCTTACCAGCCACATTAAATTTAGATGAACCTGAAAGAGAAACTTTTATTGATTTAGTCCCTAACACTCCAAAAGAAGCTAAAATAAAAAATGCAATTTCAAATTCATTTGGTTTCGGTGGAACTAATGCCAGTCTAGTAATAGGATCAATTTAATTATATTTAATAATTGTTTATTTAAAAATATATTCCACCTATTATATTTCTATATTAGATGCTCAAACATAAGAATTTTTTAATAGTACTTTCTTCTCCTTCCGGAGCTGGAAAAACATCTATATCGAGACAGTTAATAAAAATTGATAAGCAAATAGCCTTATCAATTTCTTGCACTACAAGAACTATAAGAAAAGGCGAGAAAGAAAAAAAGGATTATTATTTTATAAAAGAGAAGTCATTTAATGAAATGATTACTAAAGATGAGTTATTAGAGTATGCGAATGTATTTGGGAATTTGTATGGCACGCCAAAAAATAAAGTATTAGCTCTCACTATAAAAAATAAAGATGTTTTATTTGATATTGATTGGCAAGGATTCCAACAGCTAAAACAAAATGAATTTGATGTGGTCGGTATATTTATTTTACCCCCATCTAAAAAAGAATTAGCCAGAAGACTTGATAAACGCGGTCGTGACACAAAGGAAGAAGTAGTAAATAGAATGAAATTAGCACAGAGTGAGATTTCTCACTTTTTAGAATATGATTATATCGTTGTAAATGATGATTTAGAAAAAAGTGTTAAAAATATTTTAAGTATTATTGAAACGGAAAGACATAAAAGAGACCGACTTATTAATCTAACTAAATTTATTGATAAGTTCAGATTTTAGATTTTTAAATAAATTTATAAAATCATTTAAGCTATATTCTTCAGCTCTCATCTCAATATTTTTTAAATTATTTATTTGAAATTTATGTTTTTTAAGAATTGTAGATATTTTTTTTCTTTTATTAACAAAAATCATTGATTTAAAATGCGAGTAAAGTTTTATATCCTCATGATCAATTAAGGAACTATTTTTTTTTTTAAAAGTGACAATACTTGATTCAATTTTAGGAGATGGAATGAATGAGTTCTTGGAGATATGGAATTCTTTTTTTATTTCATAAAAGCAATTAATAAGACAATTTAAATTATTAAGTTTATTCGAGGTTAATCTTTCAGCAAATTCCTTTTGAAACATTAATATCATCATATTAAAATGAAAATAATTATTTATTTTAACTAATACTTGAGAGGATATGTTGTATGGTAGATTTGAAACAATGGCTGTTTCCTTATCATACTTTAATAAATCAACAGATAAAATATCCTGATTTATTAATTCTAAAGACTTTATTCTTTTATATTTTTCTTTAAGAACTGGAATAAAATCTTTATCAATTTCAATTAATGTTATTTTTTTTATATTCCGATCAATTAGGAAGTCTGTTAAATGACCAATCCCAGGTCCTATTTCTAATATATTTTGAA
>JAQBUY010000036.1 GCA_027623775.1 Pseudomonadota bacterium | reverse complement strand
TTATTCGCTGTAATTATGTCGACTATAGGAGTTATATTTGGACTTATGGTTACAGGTAGACCTTTTGGAATAGTAATGAGTGGGATTGGGGTAATTTCACTGGCAGGAATTGTTGTTAATAATAATATTGTTCTAATAGATACTTTTGAGCGATTAAAAGATAAAGCATCCACTGCTAAAGAAGCGATTTTGATGACTGGAGCGCAAAGACTTAGACCGGTATTACTAACAACAGCAACAACGGTTTTAGGCTTATTACCTATGGTTCTTAAATTAAATATAAATTTTATAAGAATGGATTATTCTTATAATTCACCGAGCACTCAATGGTGGGTTGATTTATCTAGCGCTATAGTATTCGGTCTACTCTTTTCAACTTTTTTAACTCTTCTCGTGACACCTTGTGCTCTCATGGCAGGTTCAAATTTATTTAGAAGATTTTCTAAAACTAAGTAAATATTTTAACAGACTAAACAAGCTAAATAATAAATAAGAGATGGCGATAGCTAATATTGTCTGCCAAAAAAAACTAATAAGAAATATGATAAGTAATGCTATAAAAATGACAAAGTAACTACTATTTGAATTCGAAAACTTTAAAGATTTTAATGATAGAGTTGGAACTCTACTTATCATCATAACCCCACTATAACAAAGTAAAAAAATTGAAATGATTGTATAATATTCACGAAATAATTCAGGAAATATAAAGTTAAAAAAAAATGGAATTAGTAGTAAACCAGCAGCTGCCGGGGACGGTATTCCATAAAATGTTGTTGAAGGAGAATTTAAGTTTTCAATATTAAACCTAGCTAGTCTTAATGCTGCGCATATAATATAGAAAAGACAAAATACCCAGCCTACTCTTTCAAACTCTTGAATTGACCATAAGTAAAGCAATACTGCTGGAGAAACACCAAAGCTTATAAAATCTGAAAGTGAATCCAGCTCAGCACCAAATTGAGAGGATTTTTTTAACTTTCTCGCTAGCCAGCCATCAAAAAAATCAAAGAAGGCTGCCATTAGAATCATTAGAACTGCAAAATTCCAATTTTCCTGAAAGGCAAATTTAAGGGAGCTTATTCCACATGATAGAGAAACTAAGGTAATAAAGTTAGGTGCAAATTTTATAAATGGAACATCTTTCATTTTTAATTATTAAAATTATATTTTTTTAAATTTTCTATTATGATCAAGCTTCTTAGAGTCTTAAGCCATAATAGTCTCACCCCCTATACACCTTTGACCAATAGAAACTGCTGTTAAGTAGTTTTCAGGAAATGAAATATCAACTCTACTTCCAAATTTGATAATCCCATATTGTTCACCTTGTTCCACATTTTCATTTTCTTTAATATAACACATAATTCTTCTTGCAATTAAACCGGCAATTTGAGTTACATAAATCGATCCTTTAGAATTTTTAAGAGTTATTGTTAGTCTCTCATTTTCTTCACTGGATTTATCTAGAGTTGCATTTAAGAACTTTCCTTCAAAATATTCAATTTTCTCAACTTTACCTTTAGTTGGTAATCTTTGGATATGGACATCAAATACACTTAAAAAAGTTGAAATTTTTGTATAATTTTTTTTTCCAATTTTGATTTCTGAAATATTAGTAATAATTCCATCTGCTGCACTCACTAAAATATCATCACCTAAAGGAACAGTTCTGATTGGATCTCTAAAAAAATAAAGAATAAAAAAAAGAATAATTAGAAAAATTACAAAGAAAGGAACATAAATAAAATAGAAAAATACTATTAGTAGGATAGCAATTATTGCTGAGATCGAAATCTCTTTATGAAATCTAAAATACATTTTTTTTTAAGAGTTACTTGCTGATGATTAATAACTGATATATATATCCTATTCAATAATAATGTCGAAAATTAAAGTAAAAAACCCAGTTGTAGAACTTGATGGCGATGAAATGACTAGAATAATATGGGATTTTATAAAAAATAAGCTCATTTTACCCTATCTCGATATTGATCTTAAGTATTATGATTTATCAATACAAAAAAGGGATGAAACAAATGATCAAATAACAATTGATTCAGCTCATGCTATTAAAGAATATGGGGTTGGCGTTAAGTGCGCAACAATAACAGCAGATAATCACAGAATGACAGAGTTTAAACTTAAGGAAATGTGGAGATCTCCTAATGGTACTATAAGAAATATTCTTGATGGTACTGTTTTTCGACAACCTATTATTTGTAAAAATATTCCTAGAATAGTTAGAACTTGGGATCACCCTATAGTTATCGGAAGACACGCATTTGGAGATCAATATAGAGCAACTGAAATGGTTATTGATAAGCCAGGAAAATTAACTTTGAACTTTGAATCTAATGATGGTGATAAAAGACAAGAACTAGTTTTTGACTTTCCTTCACCTGGAGTAGCTCTTTCAATGTATAATCTGAATGAATCAATCGAAGGTTTTGCCAGAGCTTGTTTTAATTATGGCTTAAAATTAGGCTGGCCTGTTTATTTATCGACTAAAGATACAATTCTTAAAAAATATGATGGAAATTTTAAAGATATTTTTCAAGAAATATTTGATAATGAGTTTAAAGATAAATTTGCAAAAAAAAATATTATATATGAACACAGACTAATTGATGATTTAGTAGCTTCTGCTCTTAAGTGGTCTGGTAAATTTATATGGGCATGTAAAAATTATGATGGGGACGTTCAGTCTGATGCGGTTGCTCAAGGATTTGGTTCATTAGGCATGATGTCGAGTATTTTAATGACTCCAGATGGTCAAACCGTTGAATCTGAAGCTGCTCATGGAACAGTAACAAGACATTTTAGACAGCATCAAAGAGGTGAAAAAACATCTACAAATCCAATAGCTTCTATTTACGCTTGGACTCAAGGGCTTTCTTTTAGAGGTGAAAAAGATTCAAATTCCGACTTAAAAGATTTTTCTCAAAAACTAGAACAAACATGCATAGAAACTGTTGAATCTGGTCAAATGACAAAAGATCTTGCTATTCTCATTAGCAAAGATTCTAAATTCCTTAATACAGAAGATTTTTTAAGCTGCATTGATAGTAATCTTCAAAAAAAACTTAATTAAATTTTCTCTACAATACTTTTAAAAGCTAGTTCGATACCATTAATATTTGAACCGCCAGCTTGAGCGAAATCCTGCCTACCACCACCACCTTTACTTCCCAGGGGTTCGAAAGCATTTTTAATTAGAACTCTACAATCATAGGTTTCTAAAAGTGATGGAGTAATACCCACTACTAAACTTACTTTATCTTCATTAATACAAGCGCAGATAAAAATAGCTTTATCGAATTCATTTTTAAAATCGTCATATAATGACCTTAAATCCTTAGATTGAAGATCGTAAACAATTTGTTTTTTAATTTTTAAATTATTAATTTCATCTATTTCTATTTTATTTTTATCTAGACTAGTCAAAATAAATTGTTTTTTAAGTTGCTGTAACTTATTTTCTAGACTTTTCACTAAAATATTTTTATCAGAAGTCTCTTCTCTTTTATAAAAATGTCCAAGTTTATTAATTTCTGAAACTAAAGAATTAATTTTTAAGTCGAGTTGCAATTCTGTTTCTTTCATACTTTCTTCTAGAGATAAAACATACTCATCAACTTTATCATAAGTGATGGCCTCAATTCTTCTTACTCCCGAAGCTATTGATTCCTCTTTTATAATGTGGAATTTTTTTATTTCATTTGTATTAGAGACATGTAGACCTCCACAAAGCTCCATTGAGTAAGCATCTTCATTTATTTTACCCATGGAGACAACACGCACTTCATTACCATACTTTTCTCCAAATAAAGCCATTGCTCCATCTCTTACTGCATCTTCTTGAGTTTTGACTTCTGTTATAACCTTCGATGATTGGGATATAATTCGATTAACTTCATTTATAATTTTTAAAATACTTTCTTTGTCTATTGATTTATTATGACTAAAATCAAATCTTAATTTATCTTCATTTACTAGAGAGCCTTTTTGAGTTACATGCTTACCTAAATTATTTCTCAGTGATGCGTGTAGCAAGTGTGTAGCTGAATGATTTTTTTTAATGAGTTCCCTCTTAGAATTATCAACAATCATTTCTATGCTATCTCCTAAACTTATTTTTCCCTTTAAAACATGTCCAAAATGCAAATAAAGACCAAGCGGTGTCTTCTGTGTATCGTTTACTTCAAATGTAGCTGAATTAGTTTTAAAATGTCCTTTATCACCAATTTGACCTCCAGTTTCAGCATAAAAAGGTGTATTTTCAGTTATGAGAATTAATTGATCATCAGAATTTGAACATTCTGCAAATTCCTGAGAGTCCTTAATTATTCTTAATATATTTGATTTTGAATTAGTTTTCTCATAGCCTTCAAATAAAGTTTGGTCAATATTCTTTGATAGTTCGTACCATATTTTATCAGTCCCCTTGTCTCCGCTTCCCTTCCAAGATGCTTTGGCTTCACTTTTTTGAGCATTCATAGACAGGTCAAATTCCTTAACATTAACTAATATATTTTTAGTTTTTAAAAAATCTTGAGTTAAATCCAAAGGAAAACCAAATGTATCATAAAGCTTAAAAGCAATTTCTCCATTCAATGTATTGTCCTTAATAGTTTCAATCTCTTCATTTAAAATTTTTAGACCCTTAGTTAAAGTTTCTCTAAATTTAGTTTCTTCATTTTGCAAAGTTTCAATTATTAAACTTTCCGCAGATTTAAGTTCTGGATAAAAGGAAGACATTAGGTTTTTTAATTCAGGAAATAATTGAAAGAAAATTGGCTCTTTAGATCCTAATGTATAAGCATGTCTAATTCCCCTTCTAAGAATTCTTCTTAAAACGTATCCTCTACCCTCATTTGAAGGCAACACGCCATCGGCAATTAAAAACGAAGACGCCCTTAGATGATCAGCAATTACTCTAAAACTTGATTGGTTTTTAATAGTAATTGGTTCTTTGATAATTTCACTTGTCCCTTCCATAACATTAGTAAATAAATCCGTTGAGTAATTATCATTACTTCCATTAAGAAGGGCTGTAATTCTTTCTAGACCCATACCTGTATCTACACAAGGTTTTGGCAGGCTTGTTCTTGTTTCTTTATCAATTTGTTCAAATTGCATAAAAACAAGATTCCAAATTTCAATAAATCTATCACCATCTTCGTTTGAGGAACCAGGTGGTCCACCTTCATATTTTTCTCCATGATCATAAAATACTTCAGAACATGGCCCACATGGACCGATATCCCCCATTGACCAAAAATTATCTGAAGTAGCAATTCTAATAATCTTATCGTCTCTTAGTCCTGCAATTTTTTTCCAAAAACCATATGATTCTTCGTCATCATGATAAATCGTAACAAGAATTTTATCTTTGTTTATTCCGTACTCTCTAGTAATCAAGTCCCAGGCATAATAAATTGCCTGTTCTTTAAAGTAATCTCCAAATGAAAAGTTACCCAACATCTCAAAAAAAGTATGATGCCTTGTGGTAAAACCTACATTTTCCAGATCATTATGTTTACCTCCCGCTCTGACACATTTTTGTGATGTTGTTGCTTTATTGAATTTTTTTGTTTCTAACCCTGTAAAAATATTTTTAAACTGGACCATACCTGAGTTAGTGAACATTAAGGTTGGGTCATTATCTGGAACTAAGGGGCTTGACCTTACATGCTCATGATTATTTTTTTTAAAATAATCAATAAACGTATTTCTAACATCAGTTGAATTCATAAGAGATGAATATAGAGTAATTTCGACTAAATTTTAACGTCTTCTTTTTTTTTATCTTCAGACTCTTCCAAAGTAATTTCTGGCTTTATAGGCGTTAGATTATCTCCATCAAGCATTATTTCTTCTACTGCACTTTGACTAGCCCTAATCTTCGATTCAATTTCTTCCATGATAGCAGGATTTTCCTCAAGAAATCTTTTAGAATTTTCTCTTCCTTGACCAATTTTCTCACCATTATAAGCATACCATGCGCCTGACTTTTCAATAATATCAGCTTGAGAACCAAGATCGACAATTTCACCAACTTTAGATATTCCTTTACCAAACATAATATCAAACTCCACTTGTCTAAAAGGAGGTGCCATTTTATTTTTAACGACTTTTACTCTCGTTTGATTGCCGGTAATAACGTCTTTATCTTTAATTGCTCCAATTCTTCTAATATCTAGCCTTACTGATGAATAAAATTTAAGAGCATTTCCACCAGTTGTGGTTTCGGGACTGCCAAACATAACTCCAATTTTCATTCTTATCTGATTAATAAATATAACCATTGTATTGGTTTTTGAAATAGAACTCGTAAGTTTTCTTAGTGCCTGACTCATTAATCTTGCCTGTAGACCGGGAAGTGAGTCTCCCATTTCTCCTTCTAATTCAGCTCTTGGAACCAATGCAGCAACTGAATCGATTACAATAAGGTCAACACTATCTGATTTAATAAGAGTATCTGTAATTTCTAAGGCCTGCTCACCTGTATCAGGCTGAGATATTAAAAGTTCATCTATATTTACTCCTAATTTTTTAGCATAGGATGGGTCAAGAGCATGCTCAGCATCAATAAAAGCACATGTACCTCCTGCTTTTTGAGCTTCAGCTATAACATGGAGTGTTAATGAAGTCTTTCCAGAAGCTTCAGGACCATAAATTTCAACAACTCTCCCTTTTGGTAGTCCTCCAATACCTAATGCCATATCAAGCCCGAGTGATCCTGTGGAGAATATTTCAACATTAATATCATGTTCTTTTTTACCCAACATCATAATTGAGCCCTTACCATAAGATTTCTCTATATTGGCTATAACGAGTTTTAATTTGTTTAAGTTATCTTTTTTATCCATTAGATTCTCTAGTAATAGATATTAATATCTGCTATCAAATTAACAACAAATATAATAATTATAGTGAAAAATAATTTAGATTTACCCCCAGGGACATTAGTAGAAAATCTAAAGTCTCCAGAATGGGGAATGGGACAAGTTCAATCTTGCATTAATGGTAAAGTAACCATAAATTTTGAGAATGTGGGAAAAAAAGTTTTAAATCAAAATCTTGTAGAACTAAAGACAATTGAAATAAATGCTAATAGATAATTTTAAAAGAAAAATTGAATATCTGAGAGTGTCTGTTACTGATAGATGCGATTTAAGGTGTACCTACTGCATGGTTGAAGATATGAAATTTCTTCCAAGACAAGAAGTGCTTTCAATAGAAGAGATCATTAAATTAATTAGCATATTCAATAAACTTGGGGTTAAAAAATATAGACTTACAGGAGGAGAGCCTCTAGTCAGAAAAGGGATAGTAGATATTATTGAATATTTAAATGAATTAAAAAAGAAAGAATTAATTCAAGAACATACCCTAACAACAAATGGAACTAATCTTAATAAATATTCTGAAATATTAAAAAAAAATGGAATAAATAGAATTAATGTTTCTCTAGATACTTTGAATCCGGAAAGATTTAAAGAAATTACTAGATGGGGAGATGTCAATAAAGTTCTTGAAGGTATTCAAGCAGCACTTGATTCTGGGATTAAAGTAAAAATCAATACAGTTGTTACTAAAGACTTTAATGATGATGAATTGATTGAAATAATCAATTGGTCTGAAAAAAAAAATATAGATGTGTCTTTAATTGAAGTAATGCCTATCGGATCTATAGGCGAAGAAAGATTTAATCAGTACAAACTAATGAGTTTAGTAGAAAAAGATCTTATTGAAAAATTATCTCTCACTAAAAGTCATTTTAGAACTAATGGGCCGTCAAGATATTTTGAAAGAAATAACTCTAAACAAAAAATTGGCTTTATTTCAGCTTTGTCTCATAATTTTTGCGATACTTGTAATAGGATTAGAATGACCTGCACAGGTAAACTGTTTATGTGTTTAGGACAAAATGATTTTGTTGACTTAAAATACCCACTAAGAGAAAAAAAAAGTGAAGATGTAATTAAAATGATTGAGTACGCAATGACAATAAAGCCAAAATCACATGATTTTGAAATTAAAAAAGATGATTATAAAGGCTATATTAATAGATATATGAATCAAACGGGTGGATAATAAATAATGAAAATTGCATTTACAGCTTTTCCTTTAGAGAAAAATTTAGAAGCCAAAAAGGAATTAGAGAAAAAATATGGAATTCATAAGCCTGAGGATGCTGATATTATCGTTTCACTAGGTGGAGACGGGTTTGTTCTTAAGTCTTTACATAAATACTTAAAATTATCTAAGCCTATATTTGGAATGAATTTTGGTAATGTTGGGTTTTTAATGAATTCACATAGTACTGAAAATTTAGAAGAAAGAATTGAAAAGGCACAGTTATTAAAATTAAAACCTTTAATTATGAAAACTGTTAATCCGACAGGTCGAGTAGTTAAAGCACTTGCAATTAATGAGGTAAGTATCAGAAGAGAGAAATATCAAGCAGCAAAACTTAAGATAGAAATTGACGGAGTAACAAGAATGGAAGAGTTAGTATGTGATGGAATTATTATTTCAACAGCTGTGGGGAGCACTGGATATAACTACTCGGCATCAGGCCCAATCATTCCACTAGAAGGTAATGTTATAGCTCTAACAGCTGTTAGTTCTTATAGTCCTAGGCACTGGAAAGGAGGTTTATTATTTAATAATGCTAAAATTAAAATTACAAATATAAACCCATCCAAAAGACCAATTGTTGCTCATGCAGATCATATAGAAGCCAAAGATGTTATTTCAATTGAAATTGAAATGGCAGATAAAATGGAGATACCATTACTATTAGATAACGATCACACAATAGAAGATCGTGTTTATAGTGAAATGTTCGGTCAATCTAAGAATTGATTTAATAAAAAAAATTCTAAAGCTATGTTAATTAGAAATATAATTTTTATAACATTCGTAAGTGCAAATTTATTACTTGCTGAAGAAGAAGAATGTCCAGCAATTAAAGACAATATTTCTGCACACTTAATATCTGATGGGTTTTACAACTATAAAGAATTTTTACACTATTCATTAGGAAAGTTTAGTACGAATAATCAAAAAAATTATAATTTAAATGTATCAAATGAATTGGATCTTATAGGAATTGGTAGTGATATTATTTTTGGAGAGTACAATGAATTAAAAAAAATCATTACGAATGAAAAAAAACTTATTACACCTGAATACATTAAGGAATTCTATATTAGAAATAAAATTAAGAATTCTGAAGAAAGTAATAATTTATACCCTCTTGACTTAGATACTTATATTCTAGTTTCAAAAGATAAAATAAAAAATATAACATATGAAGAAGATATATATAATTTTGTTAAACCTAATAAATATACTATATCTCAAAGCTTTTATTCAAAAAATGAGACAATCAATTTTTTTAATTACCTCTTAATGAATAATGAAATAGATTTCAAAAGTCCATTTTTTGAAAGCATACTATTTAATCAAAAGAAAAAATATTCATTAATAAACAAGAATACATTTCTTGGAAGTTATGAGGAGACTATTACTTCATTTCATAATGAAGAAAATTTATATGCATTCTTTCCAGATGGTTATGCCTATAGAGAGAGTTTGGAGTTTATTAATTACCCAAATAGTAAATTAATATGGGATAAAGATTTAGGAAAATTTGCAGTTAATGAAATTCAAAATGCGACTTCATTTTTTGGTTTTTCCGCATTAGTAAATAAAAAAAATGGTTATATTTTTTTATGCTATCTAACAAAAAAAGAAACTAGAGATGATCTTATAAAATCTTTCGATTTGGGAGTAAGTCCTCTTTCAATAAACGACATAATAAATCCTGAGATTATATCCATTCAATACAGAAAATTATTAGAGTTAAAAAATCAAAATATAAAAAAATTATATACTAATAACTTATTAAATAATCAAGATAATTTTCATAAAAATATTATAAAATTTATTATTGGACAGGATGATTCAATCTTAACTGGTCAAGAAATTAATTATTTTAAACAAAAAAATTAATACTAACCTAAAATCCGTTAGTTAATCTTAGGATCAGAAAAAAAACATATAACTAATCATTTTAATGAACTTCATGAACAAGTTTAGAACTATCTTTAAGATAAGGTAATCGCTTTAAACGTTCAGAATTTTTTGTAAAGTCTATACGACAAGATATGAATTGTTCTTGTTTCCCTGCTCTAACCGCATCGCTACCATCCGCTAAAACAATTGCACTGAAGTCATTGATAATCAACATACTTCAAACTTCAAGACTTCCCCTATATATGTTAGTCCTGAAGAACTTAGTAGTAGGATTGAACTCTGAAGTCTTATGAGCCCTCTCCTTGAGGGGGTTATCCGTGGTCCGTGGCACGTGGTCCATGGAAAATCAATCAATTGAAATGGTCTAATGTTTACTTTTGTTAACGTTTAATTATCCAAAAATTACTGATTTTATTGATCATTTTTAAAGTTAATATTTTTTAATTAATTCCAATAGCTGCTTATTTTTTATTAAGGGGTTACGTCCCCCTCTTTCTAAGATACCGCCCTCCCACTTGGAATTAAATGTTTTTATTGGTATTTTAATAGATCTCTCTAAAAGAATAAAACTCAGTTTTATAAACTAATCCCAACAAAAACCTTCACTAACATTAACTTCGTTTGATTTACACTTAGGACAGGTTATCTTGTCTAAAATACCATTAGAATTTTCTTTAAGTCGCTTTCTTTTCCCTTTGCATTTAATGCAATTTGATTGAGTGCGATAAACAATTTTTCCATTCTTATCATAAATCAGTAAATGGATTTTTTCTCTTAAAGAAAAGCACTTTTGACATTGATAAACACAATTTCCATCAGTTTTATAATGAGGATCAGGATTTTCTTGAAGTATTTTTGATGCTTCTTCTCTACTACTTTTATCCATAAACCCAATAATATTTTCTATATTTCCCCACATCATTCCTAAACCTAAAAGAAACTCTCTTTCATATTCACATTTTTGACAAATGATATAGTTTCCATTACCCATTACTCATCTCCATCATAAATAGCATCTCCATCATAGATGATATTAGTTTTTGCTAATTTGTTTATTGAATCAAGAAGTAATTTAAAGTTTGGTGGATAATCATTACTGCCAAATATTCGTCTTCGTCTTTTACCTTTTCTATCAATAACTAACTCCCATTGAGTGCCATCGAGAGCATATTGATTGAAGTAATCCTTACCCCATCGCCATGCATCTATTTCATCAACGACTTTCCAGAATACATCCCATTCTTCGATTGAAATTTTATGACTTTCTTCTTCATAATTAATTCTTTGTTGATTAATTTCGATAATTAAATCAAGATTATCATTATAGATTTTGTATTGGTCTCCACTAAAACCACCAAATTCAAACGAAAAAACAAAACCCTTCATACTGTTTGAATAATATAATGTTATTGTATTAAATAAAATTTAATTAAAATGAAAATTGTAACGTGGAATTGTAATCTAAATTTAGAGAGAAAATTTGATTTATTACAATCTCTTGCACCTGATATTGCGATCATTCAAGAATGTGAAAAACTTGAAGAAAATCATTTTTCTAACTGTAAATATTTCTGGCGTGG
>JAQBUY010000035.1 GCA_027623775.1 Pseudomonadota bacterium | reverse complement strand
TATTAAAGCACTACCAACTACACCTAAACCAAATACTACTATATTAATTTTATTCATCTATATTTTCTAAAATCTCATCTTTGCGTACAGTACTTTTTTCAACAAAGTCTTGCAATTCAATTTGCTTATCAATTAAATCAATATCAAAATTTTTAAAAGAGCTTTCGCATCCATAAGTTATAAAAATAATAATAAATAATAAAGGAATTTTATCTTTTAGAAAATTGGAAACTTTTTCTGGCTTTTGCTCTACCATATTTTTTTCTTTCAACAGTTCTAGAGTCTCTAGTTAGAAAGCCACCTTTTTTAAGAACGTCTTTTGTATTTGGATCTATTTTTACTATAGCCCTACTTACTCCATGCTTAACAGCTCCAGCTTGACCTGACATACCGCCACCCAAAACAGTAATTTTGATATCAATAGAGTCTATTTTTTTAGAAGCCTCTAGTGGTTGATTTATAATCATTCTTAAAGCATTATCTTTAAAATAATCTTCGAACTTTTTTTTATTTACAGTAATAAGACCTGTTCCACTAGTAACCCAAACTTTCGCTATAGATTCTTTTCTTCTACCAGTGCTGTATACCATTTCAGACATTCACTACATTCTTTCTACTAATTGATTTAAAATCAATTACATTAGGATTTTGTGATTCATGCGGATGTTCTGCATTTTTATAAACTTTTAAACTATTTTTCATAAGGTCTCTAAAAAGAGGTGTATTTGGAAGCATGCCCTTAATCGCTTTTTTAATTATATCTTCAGATTTTTTTCTATCTTTTAGTAAATTAGGTGTTGTTTCTTTTAAACCTCCAGGATGACCAGTATGTCTATAATACATTTTTTCTTCATTTTTTTTTCCTGTAAATTTAATTTTATCAGAATTTATAACAATAACACCATCACCTACAGGTAAATTAGGAGAAAACTGAGGTTTATTTTTACCTTTTAGAATAATAGTTATTCTTGAAGCCAATCTACCAACAGATACATTTTCAGCATCAATTAGATGCCACTTTTTTTCAAACTGAACTTTTTTTAATATTGAAGTTTTCACGATAGAGGGAATATAAGTAAATTAGACAAAAAATCAAGTTTAATAGAGCAAAAAGGCATATTATTAGTCAAAAATTAGAGTTTTAGATCATCTATATAGAAGATTTTAACATTTGGAGTAGTTTCCTCAATTCTAGGGATATATTTTTATTCAAATATCTATTATTTTTTTTTGAATTAAAATAAGTATTCACACCTTCTAAAGTGAGTTTTTTATCATTTATTAAGGATTGAATTTTTTTAATAGTTAAAAAATTATCATAATTGTAAAGCCTATGACCAGAAGCGGTTCTTAAAATATCTAATTTTTGAATTCTATCTTCCCAAAAACGAATTGTATGTTTTTTTTCATTTAGTAATTTAGAAATCTCATCAATATTAAAATATTTTTTATTTATCATAAAACCAATTTCTTAGATTTCTTAAATGAAATTACCTTTCTTGAAGAAATGACAAACTCTTCTTTTGATTTAGGATTTCTGCCAATTCTACTTTTTTTTTCTTTTATGATAAAAGTCCCTAAAGAAGGTATAGAGAGATTTTCAAAAAAACTTTCTGACAAACACATAATAATTTTTTTTATTTTCTTATAAGCAAGGGTATAAGGAATTCCAAATTCTTTACTTATTTTTTTTGCTATATCTTCTCTTGTTATTTTATTTTGCATTATCTTTTATTCTTTTCAGTAAGTTATTCTCAAGGCATTTAACAGCAAATCCTATAGCGTTACAAAAAGCATAATCATCAGCATTACCATGACTCTTAATGACAATACCGTCAATTCCAAGAAGAATGCCCCCATTAAAATTTCTAGGATCAATAGAATCTTTAAAAGATTTCAAGTAAGATTTAAGAAAAAATGTAAAAAATTTAGAAAATAAATTAGAAAGAAGGTGTTTTTTTAAAGTTTCAGTAATAAATTTTGAAATACCCTCAGCTGTCTTAATGGCAATATTACCAGTAAAACCATCTGTCACAATAACATGATTTTCAGTATTTGTAATTTCATTTGCTTCTATAAAACCATTGTAATTTATAAACTTAGTATTTTTTAATATTTCATGAGTTTTCTGTATTGTAGTATTGCCTTTAAGTTCTTCCGATCCTATATTAAGCAAGCTGACTTTAGGATGACTATTAGGAAAAAGAATTTCATAATAGATCGATCCCATAATTGCAAAATCAAAAAGATTTTTTTCATCACATTCAGAATTAGCACCTAAATCTAGAAAACATACTGGGTGATTTTTTGATGGAAGTAAGGAGGCAATTGCCGGTCTAGAAATATTCTCTATTGTTCTTAAAAAAATTTTTGAGTAAGCCATCATAGCCCCAGTATTGCCAGAAGAAACTGTAGCTTCAAGAGGATGATTTTTTAGAGATGAAATTGATTTAGCTAAAGAACTATTGCGAAACTTTTTTTTCATAGCTTCTGTAGGTTTTAAATTACCATCAATTACACCCTCACAATTTATTATATTCGAAGATTTTATTAATAAAGGTAAATTTTTAATATACTTCTCGATGATGTGTCTTCTACCATAAAGAACGAATTTTACATTTTGATTAGCAGTAAGATATAGTTCAGCTCCTCTTAAAACAGAAATAGGAGCATTATCTCCACCATCAATATCAAGGTTAATTATAAATTTATTATTTAAAATATTCATTTTTTTTAATTGCTATAAATACTGTTATACCTTATTTGTTTTTATTGTGAATAGTTTAAAAAAAATCCAAATTTTAATGGCTTTTTTAGTATTGTCTTTATTGACAACTTCTTGTGGTAAGCAGTATTATTATGCAGGAATTTCTGAAAATACTGTTGAAGAAATAGTTTCTAATTACTCGTCTAATAAATATTCAAAGGAATTAATTGTTAATTTATTAGGCGCTCCATTAATTAAAGAAAATAATGGAGACCTATGGATTTATATAAGCTCCAAAGATTATGGAAACGAGACTTTTAGAAAAAACGTTTACAAAAAAACTTTAAAGCTTTATTTCTCAAATAATATTTTATTAGATATAAAAGAACTATCTCTTTAAAAAATATTCAAGTGGACAACAATACCTAATAGTAATATTGCAACAATATTAGTTATTTTAATCATTGGGTTCACAGCTGGTCCGGCAGTATCTTTGTAAGGGTCACCTACAGTGTCACCTGTAATTGAAGCTTTATGAGCATCACTACCTTTTCCACCTAAATTACCATCTTCAATATACTTTTTAGCATTATCCCAAGCTCCACCGCCTGCAGTCATAGATACAGCAACAAAGAAACCCGTAATAATAACTCCAATGAGGAGTGCGCCTAATGTTTGAAATGCAGTTCCTGCATCACCCGTAAGATAAAATACTCCAAAAAAAACTACGATAGGTGAAAGAACTGGAAGTAAAGAAGGTATGATCATTTCTTTGATTGCAGCTTTAGTTAAAATATCTACACATCGACCATAATCAGGTTTTGCAGTACCTTCCATAATTCCCTTAATTTCTCTAAATTGTTTTCTGACCTCTTCTACAACTGAACCTGCAGCTCTACCAACTGCAGTCATACTCATAGCACTAAACAAGAAAGGCAGTAGACCACCAAGCAATAAACCAATAATTACATATGGCTCTGAAAGATCAAAACTAACATTATATGATTCATTTCCTGTTTCTTTGTAAAAATATTTTAGATCTTCAGTGTAAGCAGCAAATAATACTAGGGCTCCTAATCCGGCTGAACCAATAGCATAACCTTTAGTTACAGCTTTTGTAGTGTTCCCTACAGCATCTAATGCATCAGTATTTTTTCTAACCTTATCAGGAAGTCCTGACATCTCAGCTATACCGCCAGCATTATCAGTCACAGGACCATAAGCATCAAGAGCTACAATCATACCTGCTAAGGCCAACATAGAAGTAACTGCAATAGCAATTCCAAATAAACCGGCAGTAGCAAAGGTAACGCCAATTCCAATACAAATAATAAGTACTGGTACAGCTGTTGCTTCCATACCCATAGCTAAACCTTGTATGATGTTTGTTGCGTGGCCTGACTCAGAAGCTTTAGCAACACTTTGTACAGGTCTATAGTTAATTCCTGTGTAATATTCCGTAACAAAAACAATAGCTAATGTAATAGCTAGTCCATAAACGGCACATAAAAATAAATCATGTCCACTAACAAAAATTTCACCAATTGCAAAATTAGTATCAAAACCAAGATAGTGATCAGTAATAAAATAAAATAAAACTACAGAAATACCTAAAGTAGCAAATAATCCTTTATAAAGTGCTCCCATAATAGAATTACCTTTTCCAGAAATGAAAACAAATTTTGATCCAACGATTGTTGCGAAGATACTTGAAGCAGCAATCAATAATGGATAAATAACTAAAGATGAAACAACACCTTCTTGGAAGATAATAGCAAGAACCATTGTAGCAACGATTGAAACTACATAAGTTTCAAATAAATCTGCTGCCATACCAGCACAGTCACCAACATTATCTCCAACGTTATCTGCAATAACAGCAGGATTTCTTGGATCATCTTCTGGGATATTTTTTTCTACTTTACCAACTAAGTCAGCACCAACGTCTGCACCTTTAGTGAAAATACCCCCACCTAATCTAGCAAAAATAGAAATTAAAGAAGATCCAAAACCTAAAGCAACTAGAGGTTCAATTAATTGTCTTCCCGATCGTCCAAAACCATAATGAAGAGAATAAAAATAACCGGCGATACCAATAAGAGCTAAACCAACAACTAAAAGTCCAGTTACAGCACCTGAGTTAAAAGCAACATATAAGCCTTTTTTTAAAGATACACTAGATGCTTGAGCTGTAATTACATTCGCTCTAACAGAAACATTCATTCCGACATATCCTGCGATACCAGATAAAACAGCACCAATAAGAAAACCTACTGGTACGTCGTAAGTATTTTCAAAAGGAATAACAAAAAAGAGTCCAAATATTATAACTCCAACAATAGCAATAGTAGTGTACTGCCTATTAAGATAAGCAGTTGCACCTTCTTGAATAGCTGTAGCAATTTCTTGCATTTTTTTGTTACCCTTAGGTAAACTTAAAATTTGATTAGTGGTAAAAATACCGAAAAGGATAGCAACAATCGCTGCCCCAAGCACTAGTTGGATATATTGTATATTGGACATAGGGTAAGTTGTTATTCTATTTTAAATTTATTTTCAAGATACTTTTTTAGGATTTTGTCGAGTAAATGGTTAAAATAACCAACTTCCTGCTTCGTTAAAAACTCTTTAGATATCTCAATATATTCATTCATAAGTATATTTTGATTTTTTGGTAACAATAAGTACTCAGAAAAAAATGAATGAAGAAGAAAAACACTGACTTTATTGTATTTTTCAGATTCTGATTCTTTGCATAAACTTTTAATTAGATCTAAGTTAGTTGAGTAGCTATTAAAAAGATCTCTCATTTTTCTCTTATTGAATACACTTTTTTTTAAGTTGCTTTTCATAAAATCCTCAAGATTCGTATCAGTTGAGTAATCTCTTTGAAAAATATATTGAAAAAAAAAAAGTCTGGAATTTCTATTTATGTTATGCATTTAATTACTGACAACATAGCATTTGCAGACTCAATCCCTTTATTTTTCTTATTCGAAGATCTAGCTAAAGCTTGAGACATTTTATTGACATTCAAAATACCATTAGTAATAAATGTATTTTCATTATGAATACATAAATCAAGAAGTGATTTTGCAATTGAATTAGACAATACTTCAAAATGATATGTTTGCCCTTTAACTATACATCCAAGAGCAATAAAAAAATTCAGATTATTTTTTTTAATTTTATGCTTGATAATTTGAGGTATTTCAAAAGCCCCGTTAACAAAAGATGAAGAGAAATTAATTTCATTTTTTTTTAATATATCTGTAGCTGCTTTCAGCATAGGTGTTGTTATATCTTTATAATAATCAGCTATAATGATTTCTACGTGAATTTTTTTTTTATTTATCATTATTAATTTTTACAACACCCGTTACGTTTATTCCATAAATGGAGAGATCTATCCCCTTATAATTAGAGTTTGATAATATGATAATATTATTAATATTATGATGTTTAATCATTTGAGCTCCAAGACCATAATATTTTAACTCTTCGTCCATATTTAAATTTCTCATTCCTTGAAGAATTGGATTATTAATTAATACAACCATTCCGTTACCATTTTTTTTGATTTTTTCTAAAGAGGATTTTAGATCCTTTGTTTTAGGATTATCTAAATTAAAAATAATGTCATCAAAACTTTGAATAGGATGAACTCTCGTTAAAATACTTTTATCTTTTTCTAAATGACCTAAATGGAGAGTTGCGTGTTTAGAACCATCGAGAGAATTTTCAAACAATGTTAAAACAAAACCTTCAGTTATTGGATTACTAAGCCAAAATTCTGAATTAACAGATATTTCTTTAACGACTAAGTCATTGTTAATTCTATATGCTATTAAATCTCTTATAGTTCCTATTTTAAGATTATGTTCTTCAGCAAAAGTCATAAGATCTGGAAGTCTAGCCATATGACCATCATCCTTCATCACCTCGCAAATAACAGCAGATAAATCTAAATTTGCTAATCGGGATATATCTATTGCAGCCTCAGTATGACCTGCTCTTGTAAGAACGCCACCATCCCATCCTATCAAAGGAAACATATGGCCTGGTGAAGAAATATCTCCATCCTTAAAATTTGAATTAATTGCGGCATGAACAGTTGTATTTCTTTCAAATGCAGAAATGCCAGTAGTAATATTTTCACTAGCTTCTATTGAAACAGTAAAAGCTGTTGTTTTTTTTCCCCAGTTATTTGGATTCATTAAAGGAAGTTTTAATTTTTTAACTCTGTCTTCTGTCAAGCATAGACAAATTAAACCTCTGCCGTACTTAGCCATAAAGCTTATTGCTTCTGGAGTACATTTTTGTGCTGGTATAATAAGATCGCCTTCATTTTCTCTATCTTCACTATCTACCAATAAGAACATTTTTCCATTCTTGGCATCTTCAATAATTTCTTCGATTTTTGAAATTTTAGTCATTTTTATCGTGCTAGAGAGTATCTTGCTAACATATCAACTTCAATATTTATTAAGTCATTCTGTTTCAAATTGCTAAAAGTTGTATTTTTATAAGTGTGAGGTATTAACATAAGTTCAATCACACCCCCTAATATTTTATTAATTGTTAGGGAAACCCCATTAAGAGATACGGAACCTTTTTGTACCATGAATTTTTTTAAATTTTGAGATATTTGAATTTTAATTAACCAACAATTAGAAACTTCCTTGATAGATTTTAGTCGTCCTATCTCATCAATATGTCCGAAAACAAAATGGCCAGATATTTCATCCCCTAACCTAAGAGAATTTTCAATATTTACTGTCATTCCTTTCATCCAAGAATTAGCATTTGTTTTTTTTAGCGTTTCTGGAGATACATCAACTGTAAAAATATTTTTATTGGTTATTGAAGTGACAGTCAGACATATGCCAGAACAGCAAATTGATGAACCTATTTTATAGTCTTTAATATTTGATTGGATACCAACCCTAATAAAATTATCAGATTTATTTATAGATACAATTTTACCAACATCTTGAATAATACCACTAAACATTATTTATTTTTATAAACTATTATTTTGTCATTACCGTAATTATTATCTGAATATTTCATTAAATTATCAAATAATCGGTTTTTTATTTTATATTTATCCTTAGAAGAGACTACATTATAATTTGATCGAATTATTACAATCTCATCATAGAAACCTGCTTTAAGGAAAGTCATAAAAGTTGATAAGCCTCCTTCGACAAGCAAAGATTGGATATTTAATTTCCATAATTCTTTATAATTAATAAATTCAAATTTTTTACTAGATTGTGTTTTCATAAAATCATTTTTGCATAATATTATTTTTCTTAAATTTTTATCAATACCCTGAAGTCGACAAGTGAGCTTTGGATTATCTTCAATAAAAGTATTATATCCAACACTAATAGCTTCATGTCTTAATCTCAAGTAATGCAAATATTTTTGTGTATCTTTAGAGGTTATATCTTTTGAATTATAATCTTTAGTATAGCCATTTTTAGATATAGCTAATTTAAGAGTTATAAAAGGTCTAGACTTATTTTGATTTACATAAAAATATTTATTAAATTCATAAAATTTTGATAGTGATTGCGAAAGAAAAACTTTAATTTTTTTTTCTTTAAGGAACAGGTATCCTTGATTGTAAATAATAGGATTAGGGTCTAGTGAATCCATCACAACTCTTTTGATGCCATATTTAAATAATAAAGATGAGCATGAATCTAATTTTTTTTTAAAGCATGGCTCTAAGCTAATATAAGCAGTTAAATATTTAACATCCTGTTTATTTGAAATTTTTTTTAAAGCATTGACTTCAGCATGAGGTCTCCCACCCATTGAAGTTAATCCATAACTTATCACTTTTCCCTGAGTATCATTTTTAAAATCAACAATTAGACAAGCTACAGAAGGATTTTCCTTCGTAAGTCCTAAATGTTTTAATGATAGGTTTTGAACGGATCGCAGATAATTTAAATCAATGTTTGATAACAAGACTAGTTTTTATCAATAGATCCTAAAAAGTGTTCGAAATCTTTAGCTTCTCGAAAATCTCTGTAAACTGATGCGAAACGGACAAATGCAACCTTATCTAATTTATACAATCCTTGCATTACCATTTCACCAATAACGCTTGAACTGACTTCGTTTTCGCCCATTCCTTCTAATTCTCTTACAATTTTAGATATGAATTTTTCTTTAGTTTCAAAATCAACTGGTCTTTTTCTCAAAGCAAGGTCAACTGACTTAGTTATTTTATCTCTATCAAATATCGACTTATCGCCATTTTTTTTAATTATTAAAAATTCTCTATATTGAATTCTTTCTAATGTAGTAAATCTATCTTTGCATGAACCACAAACTCTTCTTCTTCGAATAACAGATCCATCCTCTGTTGGTCTAGAGTCTAATACAGAGGTTTCACTTTCCTTATCTTTGCAAAAGGGGCATTTCATAAAATTTAATTTTTATAAATTGGAAATTTTTGGCATAAGTCAAAAACCTCTTTTTTAATAGATTTCTCAAGCATATTAATATCTGAATTAGAACTGGAAAGTGTATTAATTATTGTAGATATATTTTCTCCAATAAATCTAAACTCTTTCTCTTTAAATCCTCTTGTAGTTGCAGCCGGGGATCCTAATCTGATGCCAGAAGTAATAGTTGGGGGGTTAGGATCATTAGATACTCCATTTTTATTACAAGTCATACCTGCTCTTTCAAGACTTTCTTCAGCATCTTTACCAGTTACTTTTTTGGATCTTAGGTCAACTAAAACCATATGGGAATCTGTTCCGTTGGTTACTATATCAATTCCATTTTTTATAAGAACTTCACTAAGAACTTTTGCGTTACTTTTTACTTGCTTTATATATTCTTTAAATTCTGGTTTTAACGCCTCTCCAAATGCAACAGCTTTTGCAGCAATAACATGCATTAATGGACCTCCTTGGAGACCAGGAAAAACCGCACTATTCAATTTTTTACCTAAGTCTAAATCATTAGATAAAATCATACCTCCCCTAGGGCCTCGTATAGTCTTATGAGTTGTAGAAGTCACAACATGGCCATAAGGTAAAGGATCGGGATACTCTTCGGCAGCGACTAGTCCTGAATAATGAGCCATATCTACTAATAAATATGCTTCAACTTTATCAGCAATTTCACGAAATTTTTTAAAATCAATATTTCTAGGATAAGCCGAACCTCCAGCTATAATCATTTTAGGCTTACATTCAATTGCTTGCTTTTCTAATAATTCGTAATCAATTAAAGAGGTCTCGGAATTAATTCCATATTGAACAGCATTAAAATATTTACCAGACTGATTAGGTTTTGATCCATGGGTTAAATGTCCTCCTGCATCAAGAGACATTCCTAGAATTGTATCTCCAGGTTTTAGTAAAGCCAAGAAGACAGCTTGGTTTGCTTGAGCTCCCGAGTGTGGCTGTACATTAGCATAATTACATTTATAAAGTTTTTTTAGTCGATCAATTGCTAAATTTTCAGCAATATCGTGAAACTCACAACCTCCGTAGTAGCGTTTTCCGGGATAACCTTCAGCATACTTATTAGTCATTATAGATCCTTGAGCTTCTAAAACTGCTTTTGACACTATATTTTCAGATGCAATTAGCTCAATTTGATCGCTCTGTCTTTCTATTTCATTTTTAATTGTATTGAAGAGCTCTTGATCAGCTTGCTCTAATGTATTCGAAAAAAAACCTTCATGTTGTGTCATATCTTATTTATTCTCCTTAAATGTCTTCCGGCCTCAAAGCCTGTGTTAAAATAGGTATTCAACATAGCAAATATATTCTTTTTTACAAAACCTCTTCCTGAAAGACAAATAACATTAGAATTATTATGCTTTCTGGTCATTTTTGCATCATAAGAAGAACGACATAAAGAGGCCCTAACATGATTAAATCTATTTGCTGCAATTGATACGCCTATTCCACTACCGCAGACCAGTATTCCAAAATTATCTTTTTTAATCTTCTTACAAAGTTTTTGTGCAAAAAATGGATAATCAACAGACACATCAGAGTAAGTTCCTAAATCTTTAATAGTCATATTTGGTTTATCTTTAAAGTAAGACTCTAAGATCTTGCTCTTTAATTTAAATCCAGCATGATCGGATGCAATATATATTTCAATTTTTTTTTTCAAATATTTGATTCCTGCTTAATGGTATTTTTATATTAAGGTTTTGCAATACTCTCTCCATGATTTTACCTAAAAAATTAAAAAATATTAACTGGTATTCCATATTTTTATACACTAAGTCAAATAATAGGCTTAAATCCTGATCTTTATATTGATCAACAGGTAGTATTTTACTGATAATTGGATATGAGAGATTAGGTTCATACCCAGAAGATTTTAATATATTCAGCTCTAAAATAAAAAAACTAATCATGTAATCTTCTTTATTATTTAATTTATGAATTAAGTCCTCGTAAGACTCCATCACAAAAGAACTAACATCTTCTATAAAAAGCAATTTATCAATCATGTAGCAGGAGTAATCAATTAATTTTAACTGATATTTATTATAAATAAACCAATTATGACTTAACTCAACATCTGTTAAATTGCAAACATTATCATCTTTATTAAATTCAAAATTATTAATCGATCCAACTATAATGCTAGATCTTTTTTTTTTAGATTGACCTCCAAAAACTATTAAAGATTTTTTTCCATGCTCTTGACTATAAATATTAATAATTAAATGATTGTCTTTGTAAGGGCTTACTTTAGTAATTAAACCTCTCGTTCTAATCATAATCTTTAATTATTTTAATTAAATTTTTGGCAGCCTTAATTTCAGCATTTTGTTTAGAATAACCTTCTCCAAAAGATTCTAAATCATTCATAGTAACACTAACTTTAAACATCGGTTTGTGTGGGTTGCCTAATTGAGATATCGTCTTGTACAAAGGAATTTTTTTAAATAATCTCTGTGAAGTTTCCTGCAAATAAGTCTTAGGATCCTTTTCTGGTAAAGTTTCCAGCAGATCAGACCAAATATCATAAATAAATTTTTTAGAAAAATTTAAACCCTTATTTAAATATACAAAACCTATAATGGACTCAAGTGCATCAGAATAAACTGAATTTTTATTCATCGCATCATCTAGATCATGAGATAGGAGAGAGTCGAATTGATTCTTTTTAAATAAATCTGAGAGTGTTTTCTTATTAACTAAAAAAATAAATCTTCTAGAAATATCATCAACAGAATCATTCATATAATTAGTAACTAGGTATTCCGCAATAGTAAGCCCTAAAACTCTATCACCTAAGAATTCAAACTTCTGAAATTTTTTATCTTTATTTTTTATAATTTTAATGTAACT
>JAQBUY010000034.1 GCA_027623775.1 Pseudomonadota bacterium | reverse complement strand
GCAAATATTATGATCATGTTAGATAATTCTGGCAGCATGAACTGGGCTTTAAATTCTAGTTCAGCAAGTAGTTTAGACCATCCAATCGATGTTGCGGTTGATAGTTCAGGTAATATTTATGTCTTAGAATATTTTAGATGTAGAGTTGTAAAGTATAACAGTTCTGGAACTTTTATAAAAGCATTTGGTTCATGTGGCCAAGGTAATGACCAATTTCTATATCCACACGCAATTACTATAAGTGGAAGTGAAATTTTTATTGCAAATAAGGGAAAGGATTCAATAGACGTTAAAGATTTAGATGGAAACTTTAAAAGACGATTATTGATACGCCCTCCACCGTTACCCTCTTATTGGGTGACTAGGGGTGTTGCTGTTAGTGGAAATTATTTATATATATCTCATAATGAAGAGTTAAGAGTTTATAATAAAAATTCTTCTGGTTCTAACGGCCCCTTGCAAATATTTAAATTTCAGTCAACCAAAATTTGTGGAGAAAGCCAAAGGGGTGGTGGAGCACCTGCTGGAATTGATGTCTCTAATGATGGTACAAAACTAGTTGTTGTTTGTCCCCCTGGAACCGGGGGAGTAAGTCAGGCACTTCAAGTTTATACTTTGTCAGGCGGTATGATCACTGGTGCTTATACCTCAGTAGCAGGTACAGGATTACAAACTTCAACTGGTAAACTTTATCAACCTGCTGATGCAGTATTCGATAGTAATAATAATATTTATGTCACGGACCCACGTTATAATTTCAGAGTTACAAAATTCACATCATCCTATGTTTATTCTGCTCAGTATGGCGCTTACTCAACCACCACTCCATTTTATTATCCTTATGGTATAGGAAAAGATTCATCGGATAATATTTATGTTGCAGATTTGTGGCAAAATAAAATTTATAAATTAAATTCATCCCTTACTTCTGTTACTACCATTGCAGGTAGCAACAGAATGGAAGTTGCTAAAAGTGTTATAAAAAAAATTGTCTCTAATACAGAGCTTACATCAAAGGCAAATTTTGGATTAATGGAATGGGGTTGGAATTTCGCAACAAGTAATGGAGGTCTTAGAATAAGGGTACCAATAAGTTCATCTGGAGCCAAGACAATTTTTACCAATGTCGATGGAGTATTTGCGAGCGGTGGAACTTATTTAAATAATGCTTTAATTTTAGCAAAAAGTTATTTTGCAGGTTCAGCAGGATATCCTTCACCCGTAATTTCAGGAGCAAGTTGTCAGCTTAATTATTTAATTGTTATAAGCGATGGTGAATGGGCAGATCCTACAGGAGTAGTACGCACAACAACTGGATTAACTAATCAAACTCCTTCCATAAAGACATTTGCAGTAGGGCTCGCGCTAGGAAGTAGCTCTTCTAATTATGCAAATCTTGCTGTTGCGGGTGGCACTAAGGTTCCGTTATATGCAAGTAATGAACAGGAATTATTAGCTTCTTTAACTGATGCGATTAAACAAGTTATTTCATCCACTTTAACTTTCACAGCTCCTACAGTTACCTCGGAGATAACAAAAGATAATTTTATTTATCAATCAACGTTTAGTTATGCTCCAAAAAAACAATGGGAAGGAAGTTTAAAAAAATATAAATTAAATACTGATAGCAGCATCGGTAATTTAGAATGGGATGCGGGCACTAAACTCAATAGTAAAAGCGCATCGAGTCGACAACTATGGACAGTTGGATTATCAGGAACAGGGTTAAATAATTTTACCACGACGTATCGAAGTGAATTAAAAAATCTATTTCAGTCGAGCCTAACTTCATCGGATGCCCAAGTTGATAAACTAATAAACTTTGTAAGGGGCGTTGATACTTATGATCAAGATGCTGATAATAATATTACAGAAGAAAGACATAAGTTAAGTGATATTTATCATTCGCAAATTTCAATTGTAGGCCCTCCTGCATCTTCAACAACCTACAAATCTATTTATGAAGACGCTTATTATCGAAGTGTTAACGGCTATACCAACTTTCCTGCTGGAGGAAGTTGCGGAGCTCGATGTGCCGATAGAAGAGAAATACTTTTAGCTGGTTCAAATGCTGGAATCTTACATGCTTTTGATTCATCTAGTGGAGAAGAGTTATGGGGATTTATTCCACCAAGTATGCTTAATAAATTACCGAAGATGATATCAAGCACCTCCAATGTTACCAATGCTATTTTTGGTGTTGATGGCTCTCCTGTTGTAAAAGATATTTATTATGGCGGAAAATGGAGAACGATTGCGCTTACAGGATTAGGTCGAGGTGGAAATAGTTATTTTGCCCTTGATATTTCAAATCCAAATTCTCCAACACATTTATTTACAATTGAAAATGATGATAGTAAAAAAGTTGTTAACTTTTGGAATAGTTCAGGCAATTTAACAAGTTATCTTTACGGCACTGTTTCTGCAGCGAGCAACACTAAAGATTATTCTAAGTTAGGAGAAGCATGGTCAACACCTAGAATAATTCGTGTGCGTATAAATAATGTTGATAAATGGGTTGCAGTTTTTGGTGGAGGTTTTAACGGAGGTGTTAATCCAAATTTAGGATCCGCAGTATTTGTGATGGATCTTGAAAATAGCGGCGACCTTTTAAAAAAAATTGATCTGACAGATAAAGCGAACGCAATTCCAAATTCTGTGCCATCCGATCTTGTTGTCGTTACTGCAAATAGTACATCCAAAGCAGAATACTATGGAGCTATGGTTTATGTGCCAGATTATGAGGGCAAGATCACAAAAATTAATTTAACTTCTGCAGGTACACTTTATGAATCCACACAATTATTTGATGTTGAATCCTCAACCACTAACGGTCGATATATTTTAAATGGAGCAGAAACTACCATAAATTCTAATAAATTATGGTTATACTTTGGAACAGGGGATTCAGAAAAATTAGGAGATCAAATTTC
Organism: Pseudomonadota bacterium; assembly: GCA_027623775.1. GTDB lineage: Bacteria > Pseudomonadota > Alphaproteobacteria > HIMB59 > HIMB59 > HIMB59. The sequence continues at coordinate 9,579 of JAQBUY010000034.1, read as the reverse complement.
AGGGGCACAAAATAGGGTTTATGGCATCAAAGATGTAAATTTCCCTAATTTTGTAGCACTTAGTCGTTCAGGGGACATTTCAAACTGTAAAACAGCTCCAAATTGTCCTGCGGAGACTGATTTAGGCTGGTATGTGGATTTAGTAAAATCTCAGAAAGTAACAGCATCACCAACAATAGATGTAGATAGAGTATATTTTCCAATATATGAGCCAACTTCTGATATAAATAGATGTGGCGTAGGAAATGCTATTTTAAGAGCACTTTCTAGAAATTGCGGAAATGCATTATTTAACGCCAATATGGGGCAAGGAGTTCTATCTAAAGTAGTAAAAAAAGGGAGCAATCTAATTGTAGGTATAGCTGGAAAAGCTAATACCCAGATCAAAGCAGATGATGGCACAGTATTTACAGCAAAAGATAATGTAATTATAGGCAAATCTACTTCAAAATCTCCTATAGGTGGTGTACAATTGGAACTCTGGAAAGAGAACTATTAAAAAAAAAAACTCTAACACATTTTAAAATATTCTAACACAATTTAAGTTAAAATAAAAATCCTTCATTTTATTGATATTTTAAAAAAATAAATTTTTAGAAGAAAGTTGAAAATACTCTAACACATTTTAAGATATTCTAACACAATTTAAGCTAAATTAGAAATCCTTGATTTTGTTGACATTTTAAAAAATCAAATTTTCATAAAACAATTGAAAATACTCTAACACTTAATAAATTAGGACTTTGCTGATTTTAGTGTTAGAGTTTAATAGAAAACATGAATCTAATCCATAAAAAAAAAGATGGAAGGTTGCACATATATGTTCGCCAAGATAAATACAAGGGCGTTTTAAAATCTCATAACTGGGTAGGCAGAACCTATTTAAACGGACTTCAAAAAGTAGTGTCTTCAGGCACTTCTAATTTAGATGAAGCTATTCCTATATTAGAAAAATGGTTTGATATGCTTTTACAAGAGAAAATTCCAGATAATTCAGCGAATAATCCAACTCATGAGCAAAATATTAAAGAAATGTCAGAAAATATAAACACTGCAGTCAGCCAAACAGAAAATCAAAACTCAGCAAGTTCAAACACCATACCAGTTGAAGATCATAGGAAAAAGGATAATTCTATTAATGTAACGGGTAAGGGAACAGCATTTAAAATGTTTGATAAAATTAAAAATTTTAAGTTTTCTAGTTTAAAAGGAACGTCAAGAGTAGAAGATCAAAATCTTTCAGGCAATTCTGATGCAGTAAGCACTCAAAATAAGATTAAAAAATTTTATGATAAATATTTTAAGGCTAGAGTAAGCAAGTTAAGTGTTGTCGGTGAAGAAATATCAGGCTTAGATATTACTAGAGAAGCAATTAGGGTAGCTCAAGTTTCACAAGACAAAGATGAAAACTGGATATTTGATAAATTTTCTTATCGTTTATTAGATCAAACAAAAATTGCTGAAAATATTTTAGATAGCAAAGATTATTTAGCTGAAGAAATTTCATTAGCCTTGGCTAATGCAAAAATAACTTCAAAAAATATTGCTTTATCTATTCCTGTAACGAGCGCCATCATCAAAGTAGTTACAAGCCCTTTGATGCTCGAGGATGAACTGCAAAAAGCAATTGAAACAGATTCTCTTTGGGAAAATTTAGTTCAGCTAACAGATAATTTAAATGATTATTCAGTTTTTCATCAGGTTATAAATAGAAATTCAAAAACAAATACAATGGAAATTTTATTTGTTGCCTCAAAGCTGTCTGATGTAAATGCCTACTCTTCTATAGTAAAAAAAGCAGGTCTTAATCCAGTTATTATGGACGTTCGTTGTTTTGCTCTAAAAAATGCCCACGATAATACAAAATTTAAAAATAATGAGGAAAAAATTAACTCTGCAATACTAGAACTGGGTATAGATGAAAATTACATTTTAATTATTCATAATAATATGCCTATCATCACTGATATTTTTTTGCGACCTCAAGATAAACAACATCTTTTAGAAATTAAACCTAATCAAATATCGGCAGAATCAGAAGCTGTCGTAAGAAGGCACGCAATGCAAATAAAGCAAGCCATAACAGATTACGAAAATAAATACGAAACTAAAATTAACACTATACAAGTAGTCTCTACTTTAAAAAATATTGATTCTGTTCTTAATATTTTTACAAAAAATTTATTAACCACTCGTTTTGTTACTTTTGATCCTTTACAAAATGTAGGAATTCCTTCTTACAATGCAGAAAAAATTCTTGAGGGAAATAAATCTTTCTTATCTCCTGTGCTTGGTCTTGCTTATAGGAAACTTGACGTATTTGGTTACTATAAGTTTGTAACAGCTGTTAAAAATATTAACTTACTTCCAAACCGGGATGCAATCCGTCAACAAAATAAATTAAAGTTTTTATCTGGTTTTGCTCTTAAAGGTCTGGGCGTGGGTATTGCTGCTCTTTACTTAATTTTAATTAGTTTTTCTTTTTTTCAAATTAGTTACTACAAGAAGAAATTAGAAAATTTTGATCAAGTACAAACAGAATTTAATAAAATTAATTTGCAGCATAGTAAATTGCAAAGACTTTCAAATGATATGAAAAATGCTTCACGCTTAGGAAAGCTTATTAATTCTAATCAAGTTTCTTCCTACACAGCTTTAGTTCAAATTTCTAAAAGCGTTCCACAAAGAGTACAGTTTAATACATTAGATTTTAACGGTACAAACCAAATTATAATTGCTGGCTCAGCTTTTGCAGACCAAGATATCTCAAATTTTGTCACGAATTTAAATGGTCAAAGTTCAGTAGATTTGGCCTCGCTGCAAAATATGAACGTATCAAATAACACGAATGATCTAAAGTCTGCAGGTAATAAAAAAGGATTTACTATTTTAGTTAAATTAAAAGCATCATGAACCTAGACGGATTAAAAAATTTAGATATCAAAGAACTTTTTTCAAGCTTAAAAAATCATAATGATATTTTAAAAGACAAAAAAGCACTTACTAAAATTGGTATCACGCTTGGTGCTATTTTTATTTTTTTAATTATTTATTACGGCTTTGTTAACCCCATAGTTCAGGAACAAAAAATAAAAGTTAATGAAATGAGAGAAAATCAAAAGAATAGCTTAACTTTTAAAGAAAATATGTTTCAATTGGATCAAGCAATAAAAGCTTTAGAAGCTGAATATCAAAAAAATAGTTCACTTTTTCACAGCTCAAAAGAGGTTGAGGGACTATATCAAAGTATTAGTAATTTTGCTGCAAGCAACGGACTAAATTTAGTAAACTTTAAAGTACAAAATCGTGTGCCTGTGCTTGGCGCTAATCTACAACAAACCCAAGATGCTAACCCAAAGCAAAGCAAAGAGAAAAAAAAACAGCCCGATCAAGACACAAATAATCAACCTCAAAACAATCAAAATGTTGAATATTATAGAATACCAATAGCTTTTGAAATTCAGGGAAATTATAATAATTACTTAAAATTTAAAAGAGCAATAGCTCAATCTAATAAGGTGACTAATTTTGATACTGAAAAAATTACCATACTACAAACAGGTGGTATTACTTCTATAGGAACTTTAACAATAGTAGGATTGCCCAGTGAAATTCTTAAGTAAAATATTATTAATTATTATTTTAATACTAGGATTGAATTCTATAATTCTTGCTGGCGAACACGATAAAAAAAATACATTATTAGAATTAGATGAGGATTTACCAAAAGTTAATCCATTCTCAGGTGGTTCAGCAAGCTCAGGTATGGCAGGAGGCTCTTACAGTCAAGAATCTGAGGAGTTGTTAAGTAGCCTTAAGCTCGTTGGAATTCTTTCGAGCAATAGGGAAAAAATTGCTATTTTTACATCAGCAGATGGACGAAGTGTTCAATATAAAGAAAACGATATCATAAACCCCAATTTAATGATTTTAGATATTTTTAAAGATCGTATTTATTTTAAGTCCTACGAAGAGAATTATACTGTAGACATGAATAATATCATTGTAAAGGTAAAGAAATAAAATGAGCCAATCTATCAAAATTCTAGCGATAATTTTTTCACTATTATTTTTAGCCGCTTGTACAACAACAACGGCAAATAAAAAACCGGGTTCGGTTCATGGTGAAACTCCTATAATTAAAACTTCCGATGTTATTGAAGAAGGAAAAAAAGATATGGAAGAAAAAGTTAGAATTGGTCCAAAACCTTATAATACTGATTTTGATCCAACGGTAAATAAAAGAAAAACTATCACTTCAGAAAAAGTAAGAAATTATATTACTATTCCAGATGATTTCGCTAAGTTAAAACAACAAGTAAATATAAATTTTAATGGTGTCGACTTCAAAGATGCCATGGCAGCAATGGCTGATCTAGGCGGTATTAATATCTTAGTTGGTGAAGAGGTAAGTGGTACCGTAACAGCCAAACTTGACAATGTGGGTTGGGACATAGCGTTTCAAACGATATTAGACATGAAAACTTTAGGGGCAGATACAGATGTTGCCAAAGGAATTATTAGAATTCACACACCAGAAAAATTAACAGCGCAGGAAACAGTTAAATCAACGCGTGCTGAAGCTTTAAAGAAAAAAATACAATTAGAAGATACTGTGGAACCTATCTTAGCTGAGATTTTCAAATTGTACTATATTAGCCCTCTTCAAGCCAAAACTACTTTAGAAAATTTATTTAAAGCTCAATCTGGAACAGCAGGTACTGAAGCGGTGATAAGTTCAATTAGCAACGTAACAATTACAGAAGAAAGTATGACACGTTCAATAATTGTGCGTGGCAGAAAACCAGATCTTGATGTGATTGATTCTGTATTAAAAAATATAGATATTAGAACTCAGCAAGTCTTAATTGAAGCTTTTATTGTTGAGGCTAAATCAGATTTTGCAAAAGCACTTGGTGCTAAAGTAGGAGCAATGAGCAAGAGCGATAGAGGTCCTGAGCAAACAACGATTTCAGGTATAACGGGCGGAGGAAATGCAGCAGCTACATCTGCAGGAATAACTTTAGGAGCAATAGCTGGAACAATGTCCAACCAAGGTATAACAGGCGGAACTAGCGGTATAGGAATATTAAGACAAATTGGGGCAAGAGCCTTAAAAATTGAACTAGAAGCATTAGAGTCTTTAGCTTTAAGTAGAACATTGTCTCAGCCTAGTGTGTTTACTTTAAATAATCAGATGGCAACAGTTACTCAAGGAGTACAAATTCCTTATCAAACAACATCTGATGGAACCACTACAACACAATTTAAGGAGGCAGCTCTTTCTTTAGTAGTTACGCCGAGCATTATTGGAGACGGAAATATTTTATTAGATATAAAAGTTAACAATGACTCGCCAACTACGGTATCCAATTCAACAGAACCTGCAATTACAACTAACCAAATAGTTACAAAACTTTTAATTGGTGATGGCGACATTGTAGTTATTGGAGGTATTAAAAAAAATATTAATACTGATAAAAGATCTGGAACACCAGGAGTTAGTAAAGTTCCAGGCATTGGAAATTTATTTAAAAGTACGTCAGACACAGATGTCTTAACTGAATTATTAGTTTTTATAGCTCCAAGAGTAATTAATTAAATGATTAGATTAGACGAAAGTAGCGAGCAGAATATTTTAAATATGCTGATGGAAAGTTCAGTTATTACAATGGATCAAATGTCTAAAATCAATACCACAAGCAAGGAAGTAGGAAAGACAAAATTAGAAACTGCTTTTGAATTAAATTTTACTGATGAAGATAAAATACTTAAAATCCTATCAACAAATTATTCTTTACCTACAATAGATTTATCAAAAAAAGTTATAGATCCTAAAATTAAAAAAATTATTGACCTAAGGTATATCCAAGACAATATGCTAGTTCCTTTTGAAATGTCAGGTGGAATATTAAAAATTGCAATAGCAGATCCTACGAAATTAAGTTTAATGAAAAATTTAAAAACTATGACAAAAATGGAGCCAGAATTATATGCAACTTCAATCAGTAATATTAAAGAATTTATTGATCGACTTTCTAGACAAGATTCTAAAAAAATATCTGAGCAGAACGTTAAAATAGAAAAAGTTGAAAAAAAAGAGGAATTGATTGAAGTTGGTTCAGAGGTAATTACTTTTGGCACTAAATTAATCACCGAAGCAATTAATTTGGGTGCGAGCGATATTCATATTGAGTGCTTTAGAGATAAAGCTCAAATAAGATTTAGAATAGACGGCATTTTAAAAATTATGAATAATTATTCTAAGTTTTTATATGAAAACTATAACGCTGTTGTTGCAAGAGTTAAAATAATTAGCAAACTTGATATAGCTGAAAGAAGGCTCCCTCAAGATGGTGCTTCTACTTTTGTATCGGATACTAAAGCAATTGATTTGAGGGTTTCAATCTTGCCTACTAAAAACAATGAAAGAATTGTAATGCGGATCTTGAATAAAGATGCGGGTGATAAATCTTTGAGCAGCCTTGGTTTTGAAGAAAAAGATTTAGCAAAACTTTCTAAGGCAATAGGCTCTCCTCAAGGAATGGTGTTGGTAACAGGTCCAACGGGAAGTGGAAAAACAACAACGCTATACAGCATTTTAAAACATATTAATAAACCAGGGATGAATATTTTAACTGCTGAAGATCCTGTAGAGTATGAAATGGATGGCGTAGGGCAAGTGCAAATCAAGGAAGCAATTGGTTATACCTTTGAAGACGCATTAAGATCTTTTTTACGTCAAGACCCAGAGGTCATCCTCGTAGGAGAGATCAGAGACAAAACAACAGTAGATATTGCTTTAAAAGCGGCTTTAACTGGTCACTTAGTTTTTACCACACTTCACACCAATGATGCCATAAGTTCAATTACCCGTTTGATAAATATGGGGACACCCAATTATTTAATTTCAGCTGCTGTAACATTAATTATGGCTCAACGTTTAGCAAGAAAAAGTTGTTTAGAATGTAGAGAAATTGATAACAATATTACTCCGAAATTATTAAATTCTATCGGATTTTTACCAGAACAATCCGCAAGAGCTAAAATCTATAAAGGGGTTGGATGTGATTTTTGTACCAATGGTTATAAAGGACGAATGGGTATTTATGAAATTCTTGAAATTGACCACGAATTAAAAGCTGCAATTTTATCTAACCTTCAACCAAAAGAATTATTTAGTTTAGCTAAAAAGAATGGCTATAGAACCATGCAAGATATGGGCAAAAGTTTAATGTTAACTGGTGATCTTTCTTATGCTGAATATGAAAGAGTTCTACAGTCTGAATAATGCTCAACTTTGAATACAAAGGAATATCAGGAGGCAAGTATGTCGAAGGTGAAATTGAAGCATTAAATAACGCTGAAGCCGCACATAAACTAAAAGATCAAAAAGTCATTATTACCAAGCTTAAAGAAGCTAAAAGGAAAGTAGTAGTAGTTAAAAAAGAAAAAACTCCTTTTACCTTTGGCACCGGTATAAAAGCTCAAGAAATTTTAATTTTTTGTAAACAGTTTGCAACCATGCTTAAAGCAGGCCTGCCAGTATTAAACACTTTAGCAATGCTAGAAGGTCAAACCATAAGACTGCCAATGAAAAAAGTGATTCAAACAATTAAAAAAGATTTAGAATCAGGTAACGCCTTATCAAAATGTTTTGAAAAGCATCCAAAAATTTTTGATACAGTAGTAGTTAATTTAATTAAAGCGGGAGAAGCGAGTGGTAAACTTGATACCTTCTTAAATAAAATAGTTATTTCACTCGAGAAAAGAGAGAAAATTAAATCACAGATTAAAAGCGCTTTATTTTATCCAGGCGTTCTATTTTCAGTTGCCATTTTAGTAACAATTTTTATGTTAATAAATGTTGTTCCAACTTTTGTCAAAATGTACGAGGGTATGGGCATGGGAGATCAATTGCCAAAGCCAACAGCAATCATCATGGCCATGAGTGAGTTTGTTAGTTCTATACGTGGTGTGATACTTTTAATTTTTATTATTTTATTTGTCATTGGTTTTAGATTTTTAATTAGTAAAAATTATAATGTTAAAAAAGCTTGGCATAGAACAATGTTAAAACTTCCAGTTTTTGGAAATTTAATTAACAAATCAATTCTAGCAAAAGTATCATTAGTTTTAGGAAACCTTAACCAGGCAGGAGTTGATTTAATAGAAAGTATAGATATTGCAAAATCTGTTACTGATAACGTAATCGTTATTGAAGCTTTAGAAAATATTAAGAAAGGAGTTTTCTCAGGAGAAAGCTTAACTAATTTATTCGGTAAAGAAAAAATGTTTCCACCAACTTTTTCCCAATTAATTTCTGTGGGGGAACAAACCGGTAGTTTAGATGAAATGTTTGGTTCAATTGCAATTTACTATGAAGAAGAGTTTGATGTAGCTGTTGCAAACCTAGCAAGCCTAATTGAGCCTATCATGATTGTATTTATGGGTATTACCATTGGAGGTTTAATGCTTGCTATGTATGCTCCAATCTTTAATGTTGGAGCGGTTATTGGCGCTTAATCAAAGAATATATAGCTAAAAATAAAGCTTATTTTTAATACTTAATTGTTGACCTTAAAGATCAATCAAAATAGTTTAATATGAGTATTTAGAGCAATTATTTAATGGAGATAAAATGAAAAATTTAAAAAAGAATGGTTTTACACTAATCGAACTCTTAGTCGTTGTTGCGATCATTGGTATTTTAGCAGCTGTTGGAGTAGTTGCTTATAATGGTTATACGGCATCTGCAAAAGTAGGAGCTACAAAAACAATTCATGCTCAGACAGTTAAATTCATTTCAGCAGAAATTCAAAAATGTTCTTTAGGCGAAACTAAATTTATGGGAACGAGTCAAGATTGTCCCGCAACAGCAGCTAAAGCTGTAGCAGGAGCAGTTGCCACAATGACTGATAAGAATCCATACAGTACGACTTCTAAAGCTATTAGAAGTGGCAATGCATTTAATGAAGGATTTGTAAGCGTAAGTGTAACTGGAACTAGTGTTTTAGTGAATACTTGTACAAAAACTGGATGTGCTTCAGCAGATCAAATGACAGCAACTATTGCTGTAGACTAAAAAATTGAAATAATGAGATTGCGACGCAGCCAAGGCTTTACCTTAATAGAGCTTTTGGTTGTGGTTGCAATCATTGGTATCCTTTCAGCGGTGGGTGTGGTTTCTTATACTGGCTACAAAAGTTCTGCCGAAAAAAAACAAGCTGAAATTACTTTAAATTTAATTAACCTAGCCCAACAAGAATATAAATCTAATAACGGTGAATACTGTATATCTACCTGTTCTAATAATGCTGGAATTATTCAAAATTTATTTGATGGTGTAGATGATTTATCTGCACAAACTTTTAATTATTCAAATAACAGTAATAATACCCTAACCATGATGGCAGTAAAAAAAAGTAACTCTGCCTGCACGATCACAATTACACAAACTAATAAAAATCCTATCAGAAGCGGTTGTTAAATAAATTTTTTTTATAGAACTAAAATGAAAAATTTAAAAAAGAATGGTTTTACACTAATCGAACTCTTAGTCGTTGTTGCGATCATTGG
>JAQBUY010000033.1 GCA_027623775.1 Pseudomonadota bacterium | reverse complement strand
AACAGTATGTAATTTAACTCATTGAACTTACTTAATGAATTTATCAGCATGTTATTAATTTCTTTTAAATTAGTATTTTCATTTTTAAGACTACTAATGATTTCAATATTTTGATTATTTATATTTAAAATTTTAAGATAATTAGTCATCTCTTCAGACAAGGCTTTAAATGGCTTATAAATAAAATTTTTAGAGGAATAAAAATCTATTCTAAGCTTAGATCCAATTGAAGGAAAAAAAAATACTAAGACGAATAAAATAATAATAATAATAAAAAGAAAAAGTACTTTTTTGTTATTAGTCACTTAGAAAAACATTCTTAAAATCATGTCCTTCTTCTAAGGCCATTCCTGTACCTCTTGCAACACAAGTTAATGGGTCGTCTGCTACAGATACAGGAAGTCCTGTAGTAACTCTAATAGCTTCATCTAGACGGTTTAATAATGCTCCGCCGCCAGTTAACATAATTCCTGTATCAACAATATCAGCTGCTAGTTCTGGTGGAACTAATTCTAATGCCCTTTTTATAGCATCAATAATTAAAGATAATGAGTCGGAAAGAGCTTCAGCAACTTGCCTTTCAGAGATCGTTACTTCTCTTGGTAGTCCATTTATAAGATCCCGACCTTTAACATTTATAGTTTTTCCATCTCCGTTATCAGGTATTCCCGCACACCCTATTTCTTTTTTAATTTTTTCAGCGGTACTTTCGCCAATAGCTAATTTATGAACAGATCTCATAAAATTAACAATTGAATCATCCATTGTATCCCCACCAACTTTTAAACTACTAGCATGAACAACTCCACCTAAGGATAAAATTGCTATTTCTGTTGTTCCGCCACCAATATCAACTACCATACATCCAGTAGGTTCTGAGATTGGTAAGCCAGCTCCAATTGCAGCTGCAACTGGTTCTTCAATCAGATAGACTTTTTTAGCTCCAGCTGCATCAGCTGACTCTTTAATAGCCCTTCTTTCAACATTAGTTGCCCCAGAAGGTACACAAATAACAATATTAGGACTAGCAAAAATGCTTTTTTTATGAACTTTTTTTATAAAGTGTTTGATCATTGCCTCAGCAATATCAAAGTCAGCTATAACTCCGTCTTTCATTGGTCTTATAGCCTGAATAGATCCTGGAGTTCTACCGAGCATAGCTTTTGCTTCTTTTCCAACAGCTAGTACTGTTTTTTTATTATTTCGGTCTGTTGCTATTGCAACAACAGAAGGTTCATCTAAAATTATACCCTTACCTTTAACGTAAACTAATGTATTGGCGGTACCTAAATCAAGACCCATGTCTTCACTAAAAAAACCCGTTAGACTAAAATTTTTAAAAAAATTTCTCATATTCCTTTAATTTGAGATATACTTATCTCAGATATTCCCTCTTGTATGGTGTTATTACAGTCTGAATTTAGTATTTTATTGCAAGCATTGATATAAGATTTTGCAGAAGCTACAATTATATCAATATCAGAAGCCCTTCCAACAAATTCTTTTCCTTGATACTCCAACTTAACAGAAACTTCTCCTTGAGCATCTGAATCTGGAGTAATTGCATTTATTGAATACTGCTTCAGTTTAGGACTAAACCCAATCACATTAGCAATACATAAAAAAACAGCATCAACAGGACCATTTCCAGAACCGCTTACCTCTTGAACTTCTTCTTTAAAAATTAATTCTAGAGAGGCTAAGTGTTTTGAATTTGTTCCTGACATAATTGAAAGATTAACTAATTTAAGAGTAGCTAATTGATTAATATGTCTGTCATCAACTAATGCTATTAAATCCTCATCATAAATATCTTTTTTCTTATCAGCTAAATTTTTAAACCTTTCAAAAATTTCATTTATAAAATTATCTCCAATTTCATAACCAAGTATTTTTAATTTTTCTTTAAAGGCATTTTTTCCAGAATGCTTACCAAGAACAAGGCTAGATTTTTTTAAACCTATTGTCTCTGGAGACATAATTTCATAAGTTTGGACATTTTTTAATATACCGTCTTGATGAATACCTGCCTCATGGGCAAAAGCATTAGAACCAACAATTGCTTTATTGGGCTGAATAGCAAACCCTGTAATTGAAGATACAAGTTTAGACGTTTTTGAAATGGATTCCGTATTAATTCCAGTATTAAAATTCAGTAGATCTGATCTTACTTTCATAGCCATCACAACTTCTTCTAAAGCTGTATTTCCCGCTCTTTCACCTAGACCATTAATCGTGCATTCTATTTGCCTTGCACCATTTTGAATTGCACTTAATGAATTTGCTACTGCTAAACCAAGATCATTATGACAGTGTACAGATATTATTGCTTTATCTATGTTAGGGACATTATTTTTAATCTTAGAAATTATTTCACCAAATTCCATAGGTAAATTATATCCGACAGTGTCTGGAATATTAATTGTTGAAGCTCCTGAATTAATAGCTAATTCAATACATTTGAAAAGAAAATCTATAGAGGATCTACCTGCATCTTCACAACTCCATTCGATATTAGGGCAAAGATTTCTAGCAAAAGAAACAGTATCTTTAATTCTATCGAGGACCTGATCTTCAGACATTTTAAGTTTAAATTCCATATGTATAGGGCTTGTAGCAATAAAGGTATGAATTCTTGGATTATTTGCTTTTTTAATTGCATTCCATGCAGTTTCAATATCTTCGTGCTTAGCTCTAGCTAATCCTGCAATTTGACAATCTTTTATTTCAGATGCAATGGCCTGGACTGATTCAAAGTCGCCTTTAGAAGCAATTGGAAATCCAGCTTCAATTATATCAACTTTAAGTTCTTCTAGGCATTTAGCTATAGATACTTTTTCTTCTAAATTCATAGAAGCTCCAGGAGATTGCTCTCCGTCTCTTAAAGTTGTATCAAAAATTAATACTTTTTCTGACAAGTATTAAATATCCTTAACGAGTTTATTAGAAGCAATCCATGGCATCATTGATCTCAGTTTTGCACCAACTTCTTCAATCTGATGTTTAGCTCCATCTGCTCTCATTTGTTTAAATTTAATTTGACCAGACTTATGTTCATCCATCCACTCTTTAACAAAAGTTCCATCTTGAATTTCTTTTAAAATTTTTTTCATGGTCTCTTTAGACTGTTGATTGACTACTCTTGGTCCTCTCGTATAGTCGCCAAATTCAGCAGTATTAGAAATTGAATATCTCATGTTAGCCATTCCACCTTCATACATTAAATCAACAATAAGTTTCACTTCATGTAGGCATTCAAAATATGCCATTTCTGGAGCATAACCTGCCTCTACTAAAGTTTCAAATCCGTTTGTAATTAATGACATAAGACCACCACATAAAACTGTTTGCTCTCCAAAAAGATCAGTTTCGCACTCTTCCTTAAAAGTGGTTTCAATAATTCCTGACTTACCACCACCAATAGCAGAAGCATAAGCTAGACCTAGTTCTTTAGCATTTCCACTAACATCCTTATCAATAGCGATTAAACAAGGAACACCACCTCCTTTTAAATATTCACCTCGAACCGTATGACCTGGTCCTTTGGGAGCAATCATAAAAACATCAAGATCTTCTCTAGGAGTAATAAGTTTGAAATGGATATTTAACCCATGTGCAAAAGCTAATGCGGAACTTTTTTTGATATTAGGCTCAATCATCGTTTCATAAATTTCTTGTTGATTTTCATCAGGAGCTAAGAACATTACAATATCTGCATCTTTAACTGCTAGTTCAGGTGTTTCTGATTTTAACCCAACATCTGACGCTTTTTTAATGGAGCTTGAACCTTCACGAAGAGCAACCACAACATTAGTTGCACCGGATTCTTTTAAGTTTAGAGCATGGGCATGACCTTGACTTCCAAATCCTAGAATTACAATTTTTTTATCTTTAATTAAATTAAAATCAGCATCTTGTTCATAATAGACTTTCATAATATTCTCCTCTTATATTTATTAAATTCCAAGGCCAATTGGGCCACTTCTAACTATTTCGACTTTTATACCATTGATGCCATTTAAGTCATCTAAAAATTTATTAACTCTCTCACTTGTGCCTGAAATCTCATATATCACAATACCTTCTTTCTTAGTAACAGTTCTTGTTCTGTATATATCAGCCAAAGCAAGAGTTTTTAAGTTTTGATCTTCATTTTCATAATTAATCTTTATTAGAGATATTTCAGCCTCATATGATTCATGTAAATCAGCAAGATTAATCGCACTGTGAACGGGAACTAACTTTTCTAAATGAGCAATAATTTGATCTATTACCTTTTGTTCCCCTATTGTTTCAAGGGTAATTCTAGATAAATTTTCTTTTATATCTACGACAGTAACATTTAAAGCTTCGATGTTATATCCTCTGCCAGAAAATAAACCAACTATTCTAGCTAAAATACCTGGTTCATTATCAACTATAATAGATAAAACATTTCTCTTTGAATGTTTGAAAGTGTTATTCGGCTCAGGATAAACAGAAGCATCAGACATTATACTAACACCTTACCTTTTTCTTGGTTTTCAGGTTTTTCTTCATCATATTTAGACAATAACATTTCATTATGAGCTGCACCACTAGGTATCATAGGGAAAACATTTTCTTTTTTATCTACCCATATGTCTGCAATTACAGGTCTATCAATATTTAACATCTCATTAATTGTTTCGTCTAGCTCACTAACATTTTTTGCTCTTAATCCTACTGCGTGAAAACTCTCAGCTAATTTAACAAAATCTGGAAGAGCATTTACATAACTCTCTGAGTACCTACTACCATGCATGAGCTCCTGCCACTGTCTAACCATTCCCATATATTCGTTATTCAGAATAAATATTTTAATTGGCAATTTATATTGAACTGCTGTTGCTATCTCTTGAATATTCATAAGGAAAGAAGCTTCTCCCGCTATATCAATTACTAATGCTTCAGGATTTGCCATTTGAGCACCAATAGCTGCAGGCATACCAAATCCCATTGTCCCTAAACCTCCAGAAGTAATCCAAGAATTAGGTTTATTAAATTGAAAATATTGAGCTGCCCACATTTGATGCTGACCAACCTCAGTAGTAACAATAGTATTTTTATTTTTTGTTAACTCATTAAGTCTGGATATTGCATGTTGTGGCTTAATTGTTTCTTCACCTTGTTCATATTTTAAACAGTCAGTACTTTTCCATTCATTAATTTGGTTCCACCAATTTGAAATTTGATTATGATTAAATTCGATATTGTTTGATGATATATAATCATTTATAGCAGATAAAGCGTAAGCTATATCTGTATTAGTTGAAAAATCTACATTAACATTTTTATTAATAGAGCTTTTATCAATATCAAAATGAAATTTTACTGAATCTGGAGAAAAAGCATCCAGTCTCCCAGTAATACGGTCATCGAATCTTGCTCCTACATTGATCATTAAATCACAATCATGCATAGTTAAATTTGCCTCATAAGTTCCATGCATTCCTAGCATTCCAATTGATAGTTTTCCATTACCAGGATAGCAGCCAAGGCCATGAAGAGTTGTTGTGACTGGGATATTAGTCAGTTCCGCAAACTTTCTAAGCTCTTCACTAGCTTTAGGTCCAGAGTTTAAACATCCACCACCAACATATAAAACAGGTTTAGTTGATTTTTTTACATGAGAAATTAAATTTTCAATAAATTCTTTAGATATATCTATGGATCCTGATTTAATTCTATGTGGTCTAAAAGAAATTTCTTTTCTAGGCTTATAAAAACTTTTTGCAAGTTGAACATTTTTAGGAATATCAATAAGTACAGGTCCAGGTCTACCCGATCTAGCAATTTCAAAAGCTTCATGAATAACTTCTGATAACTTAGATACATCTTTTACAAGATAATTATATTTCGTACATGGTCTTGTAATACCTGTTGTGTCACACTCTTGAAAAGCATCCGTACCAATCAAATGAGTAGGTACTTGACCGGTAATACAAACAATTGGAATACTGTCCATCAGAGCATCAGTAAGTCCAGTTACAACATTCGTTGCTCCAGGACCAGAAGTAACTAAAAGAACACCCACCTGACCACTTGACCTAGCATATCCTTCAGCTGCATGAACAGCGCCAGCCTCTTGTCTCACTAAAACATGTTTAAGGAAATTTTGTCCAAATATAGCATCATAGATAGGCAATACTGCTCCACCTGGATATCCAAAAATTGTATCTACTTCTTGCTCTTTAAGAGCTTCTAATACTATTTGAGCGCCGTTTAATTCTTCACTATTGTTCATTTTTTAAGTATATACTTATATTTTCAATTACATCGATGGGGAAGCTTTTTTTGTAATAAGTTCTAATATTTAAAGGTGAGAATGTTTGATTATTCCACCATGTAAATTGCCTCTTAATATAGCGTTTGGTATTATGTTTTCCGTCAAAAATAGCGTCTTCTAAGGATAATCTACTTTTAGTATATTGAATTAATTCTGGTAAACCGTGAGCTTTTAATAAAGTTTTAGATATATCTTTATATTGTGCTATGTCTCTTGCTTCTTCGATTGCACCATTATCTATCATTAGATCAAATCTCTTTTCAGCAAAATCATATAATTCTTTTTTTGGTTTAAAAACTTGGATCACTAAAGAGTTGGGAGTAATTGATTTTCTATTTCCATAAAAACTTTCCATCACAACATTAAATTCTAAACAAAAAGCCACTCTATTTACTAGTCTCTGACGGTCTTTAGGAAATATTCCTTCTTTATAAAATTTATTTAAAAAATCAATGCAGTAATCAGCCCCTTCAGATAATAACATTTGTTCTGCCTCATCTTTAAATTTTTTTTGAGTAACAGGGATTTCTGAAATACCTTCTATAAGAGATTGGACGTAAAGTCCCGTTCCGCCAACAAATACAGGTATATTTCCTCTTGCTCTAATTTGAGGTAAAATTATTTGAACATCTTCTAACCATTTTTGAACAGAAAAAACTTTATTTTGAATATATCCGTATAAGTGATGAGGGACAATTTTTTCTTCTATTTTATTAGGTCGATTAGATAGGATTTTTAGATCTCTATAAACTTGGATGCTGTCGCAATTAATAATTTCTATTTTAAAATTTTTAGATAATTGATAGGCAAAATCATTCTTACCAGAACAAGTGGGCCCAACAACGAATATAGTTTTATTCAATTACAAATGGGTTGATAAGCCAAAATTCATTACCACTTCTAACAACTCTTAATAAAATTTTGTCTCTTTTTAGAAGCTGATTTTCTTTAATGATTTCTTTAAAATCTTTTATGTTTAAGACCTTCTCACTACTAACTTGGATAATAACATCATCCTTAAGTAAATTAGTATTTTTAGGACCCACAGATTTTACAATTATTCCAGCCTTAATATTAGTTAGCGCTAAATCTTCTATATTTTTATCACTTAGCTCAGCTACAGTTATATCTAATTCAGTAATTTCAGAACCATCTACTTGAGCAACTACATCTTCATTTAATTCATCAATAAGAACTAAAATTTCTTCATACTTCTTATTTCTCCACACTTTAACTTTGACTTCTTTTCCAATTTCTGTTTCCGCAACTACTTTAGGTAAATCTTTATATGATGTGATATTTTTTGAATCAAACTCAACTATAATATCACCAGCCAATATACCAGCTTTACCGGCTGGACTAAGAGGTTCAACTGAAGCAACAAAAGCACCTTCTGTTCCCTCAAAACTTAAACTTTCAGAAAATTCAATAGATAAATCTTGAATTTGAACCCCAAGCCAACCTCTCTTAGCTTGACCAAAAGAAATCAGGTCATTAACAATTAATTTAGCTGTAGATGCAGGTATGGAAAAACCTAAACCTACACTTCCTCCAGTTTGTGAAATAATCATTGAGTTTATACCTATAACTTCACCGCTTAAGTTAAATAATGGGCCACCAGAGTTTCCTCTGTTTATAGGAGCATCGGTTTGAATAAAATCAACATACGGACCACCGCCAATATCTCTATTAATAGAAGAAATTATTCCTGAAGTAACTGTTCCCCCTAAGCCAAGTGGATTGCCAATAGCTAAAACAATATCTCCAACTCTAGACATATTGGAATCTCCCCACACAAGTGCTTTGGCATTTAAGTTTTTTGGATCTATTTTTAAAATAGCTATATCTGTTTTAGGATCACTTCCAACTAAAACAGCTTCAATTTCGTTTTCTGCATCATTAAATACAACCTGAATTTGATCAGCTTTATCTATAACATGGTGATTAGTGACAATGTAACCTTCATTGCTAATAAGGAAACCCGATCCAAGAGCCGTCATATTTTCTCTTTGAGGTATTTGATTTCCAAAATAATCTTTAAACATTTCATTAAAAGGATGACCTTCTGGGAATTGAGGAACATTATTGGATTGTCTTTCCACAACCTGCGTTGTGACAATACTTACAACTGAAGGTAAAAGCTTTTCAACTAAATCAGCATAACCTGTTTCAAATTCAGCAAGACTACTTTGAATAGATATAAAAAAGAAAGAAAGAAAGAGAAAGAATTTTTTTAACATTTTTAACTTATCAATATCAACAATCCTTTAAATAAAATTTAGTATAAATTTAAAAAAATTCAAGTTCGAGTTTTTCTACTCTTTAAAGCCGTTAGAATTTTCAAAAAATTTGAAAAAATCACTATCAGGAGAAATAACCATAGTGGTTGAGCCATCTTTAAATGTGTCTGTATAGGCTTCCATAGATCTAATGAATTCAAAGAAATCTGGATCTCTAGCAAAAGCATCATTTAAAATTTTATTTCTGGCCGCTTCTCCAGTTCCTCTAAGGATATTAGATTGCTTATCTGCTTCTGCTACAATTTCAATTTTTTGTCTATCCGCTGTCGCTTTAATTTTTTGAGATATTTCCTGACCTTCAGCTCGAAGAAGATTAGCTTCTCTCTCACGCTCTGTTTTCATTCTATCAAAAACATTACTTTGAACTTCATTGGTTAATTCAGTTCTTTTAAGTCTTAAGTCTACAATCTCAATACCAAAATTTTTCTCATCTTCTTTCACGTTTATTAAAATTTCAGACATAATTTTATTTCTAGTTTCAGATAGTAAGTCATCTAAATAATATTTAGAAATAACACCCCTCACAGAAGAGTTAATTATTCTACCAAGACGATCGATAAGAGCTAATTCAGTTCTAGTTGTTTGGAAAAACTTTAATGGATCCTTAATGATATAGCGGACAATTGTATCAACCACTACTCTTTTTTGATCTCTTAAAATAACTTCCTCTTGAGCTGGATCTAAATTTAAAACCCTACTATCATAATAAACTACATTTTGAATAAAAGGTAATTTGAATTTTAATCCAGGTGTTTGATAAACAGCTTTCGGTTCACCAAATTGCAAAACAATCACTTGCTTAGTTTGATCAACAACAAAAAAGAAACCGGTAGTTAGCATTATTGCAAAAGCTAATATTGCTAAAATAATTATATTTCTATTTTTCATTTTGCGACTCACTATTTTTATTTTTTGTCAATTCGTTTAAAGGCAAGTAAGGAACAACACCATTACCTGAATCATTATCAATCATAAACTTATTTGAATTTTTAAGAACATCCCTCATGGTTTCTAAATATATTCTTTTTTTAGTTGTAGATTTGGCAGACTGATAAGTTTCTAGTACTTGGAGGAATCTACTCGCCTCACCTTCAGCCTGTTTGATTAATTTATTTTTATAACCTTCTGCTTCTTGGAGAATTTTTTCAGCATTACCTCTTGCTTCAGGAACAATCGTATTACTATAAGCTTCTGCTTGGTTAACGGTCTTTTCTTTATCTTGTTTTGCTTTTTGAACATCATCAAATGCATCAATCACTTCTCTAGGAGGGTTAACATCCTGAAGTTGAATAGATTGAATTAAAATACCTGCCTCATATTCATCGAGTAAATCTTGTAATAAAGTTCTGGATTCTCTTTCAACTGATTGACGAGATATAGTTAATAAATCCTCAAGTCTTGTTTTTCCCACAACCTCCCTGATAACACTTTCAGAAATTACTTTGACTGTTTCTTCTGGATCTCTCAAGTTAAATAGAAATTGCCCAGCATCTTTTACTCTAAATAAAACTGTGTAATCTAAATCTGATATATTTTGATCTGAAGTAAGCATTAGACTCTCTTCTAAGACATCTCTTGTATCTTCGCCATTACTTCTAAAACCCACATTAATTTTTCTAATTGCTTCTACTTTTGGTGTTAGGGTTTTGCCAATGGGTGTTGGGAAAAAATAATGAAGACCTGAAGCGGTCGTTCTTTCATTCCATTTTCCAAATAAAAGTTCTACTCCCTGTTCATCAGGTTCAACTCGATAAAAACCAGTCAGCAACCAAAGTATAATAGCTAGAAGAATAAGAAATGAGAATCCTTTTACACCACCTTTAAAAGGCATTTTAAAATTATATTTATTTTTTAAATCTTTTAGTAAATCATCAATTGATTCTGGAGTGATAGGCCTACCTGGTTTATTAGATCCACCGCTTGGAGCTTGACCCCAAGGTCCGTCTAAAGAGAAAATTTTTGATATGCTTTTGTTCATGATAGATTATAAATAATGACTAAATCATGAATATCAAGACTTGTTTTGGAATTTCTAGCTGTAAAGGTGGTGTAGGTAAGTCTACAATTGCTTGCAATATTGCTATAACCCTTGCAAATCAAGGGTATAAAGTTGGATTGCTTGATGCAGATATTTATGGACCTAGTGTCCCAACACTATTAGGTATTCAAGATAAAGAGCCTAAAGTGGTAGATGGCAAGTTTGAACCTTTCGAAGTATTCGGTATTAAAGCAATGTCGATAGGTTTTCTAGTTGATGAAAATCAGGCTGTTATTTGGAGAGGTCCGATGCTTACTAAAGGTCTTGATGGATTAATCAATAAGACTAATTGGGGAGATATTGATTATATGATCGTTGATTTCCCTCCAGGTACAGGAGATGTGCAAATATCTATGTCTCAAAAGCTAAAGTTAAATGGTGCAGTGATTGTGACAACCCCACAACTACTCTCTTTAAAAGATGTTGTGAGAGGAATTAACATGTTTATTAAAACAGGTGTTCCAATTTTAGGTGTAGTGGAAAATATGGGTTACTTAGAAATTAACGGTGAAAAAAATTATATTTTTGGAAAATCAAAAACAAAAGACACATTAATTAAAGAAGATATAGAACTTTTAGAAGTGCTTCCTTTTAAAGAAGGTGTACCTCAAAGTTGTGACATTGGAAAACCTTACTGCTTTGATTACAAAGATGACTATACAAAACAATTTGAGAATATAGTTAGTAAAGTTTTAAGTAAGTCCTCGAATTTAAATTAAAGAATCTTAATAGAAAAACGAGTCTCAAGCTCTCTTAATTCTCTTGGAGAGAGTTTATAATTTTTAGTTTGAATTTTTTTACCTGCTAAAATATCTTTTAAAATTTTAACAGCCTCTTTAGACAGCTGATAAGAATTATTTCTATAATCTTCAAAAGCTTCATAGGTTAAAGGCACCCACTTTTTTAAAACATCAATCATTTTTTCAGCGTAAATTTGAATTTCATATTGAGCATGACTATCAGCTCTAAGTTTTAGAAAATGCATTAAGTTATGAAGGTCTACTTTCCAATACCATTGAGTATAATAATTAAGTGGTAAGGTAGTTCTTGCTAGTTCACGAGCTAGACCTTCCCCATCCTCATATTCATCTTTATTAAGTAAGTTACCATTGAGAAGATTTTGGTAGTCATCATATAATTGATTAGAATTATCTTTAATAAGTTTCTGTGCTTGTTTTGCAAAATTTTTATTTAAAGATTCTGAGCGACCTTGTTTATTTGTTGTTGATTGAGAACCTAACTGATTAATTTCTGGTACATAAAATTCTCTATCTAATACAGAATATCTAGCTGAGTATTCATTTACATTTGCCGTTCTATGTCTGATCCATTGCCTTGCTACAAAAATTGGAAGTTTAACGTGAAACTTAATTTCACACATTTCAAAAGGCGTTGTATGCCAATGACTTAACAGATATCGAATTAATCCTCTATCTTCTCTAAGTTTTTTTGTCCCTTCTCCATAAGAAACTCTAGCAGCTTGAACGATCGACTGATCCGTACCCATATAATCAATAACTCTAATAAAACCATGATCAAGTACCTTTATTGGCTTATATAATATTTTTTCAAGTGCGGGTGATGTTGCTCTAATCGTCGAAAAACTTTTAGATCTAATTTTTTTTATCTGAGATTCGTCTTTTTTTGTCATAGTTGTTTAATAGATTCCTGAAATAAAGTATACTAACTCTGTTGTTTTAACAACTATAGCAATAAACGTTATATGTACTAGGCGTATAGGACGAGGGGGCGGTACCCTCCATCTCCACCAAAAATTAATGGGGGTGAAACAGGTTTGACTTGCTCTGAATGGTATGATTTTTGCTCGTTGGAAGCGTTTCTTCGTTATAGAGACTTAATTATAATTGCTAAAAATAATAACTTAGCTCTCGCTGCCTAATTAATTAGGAAAGCGCGGCCTTGGGGCGGCCGGGCAACAGAACGCCCCTTATTAATTAAAACATTATATTTACCAACAACTATTTTTTGAAAAGTTCAATGAAGTTTCAATGAAGTTTCAATGAAGTCAAAAAACAATATTAAGACGCTGGAAAGGTCTAAATTTATTTTA
>JAQBUY010000032.1 GCA_027623775.1 Pseudomonadota bacterium | reverse complement strand
TTTTAAATAGTTTAATATAATTTTATCTTCTCTTTCTTGGACGGCAAACCATTGATTAAGAGGAAGTCCGTGATAACCGCCTGTCATTAATTTTCCCTCACAAGTACTAGAACCCATATTTATAAATTTAATAAGATTTAAATCAGATAAAAATTTTAAAGTTTCAGGATCTTCAAAATCGTCTTTATTTTGAGAATAAACCAAAATGTTTTTATCGTCGTTTAGATCCATTTTCTTTATTTCGCGTTCTCTGATTTTATTCCAAAATTGATACTTATCCTTCATTCTACCTGTTTTTGTTCCAGCAAAGGCAGGATTAAAAGCAATGACCCCATCAATTTCATTTGGTAAATATGAATATAAAGCTATAGATGCCCAACCCCCAGCAGAATGACCAGCAAGAATTATATTTTAAATTCCATTACTTTATTTTTTATCACTTTTTGTTTTAAGATTTGTTTCTGTTTATTAAATAATAAAATACCTTGCTTATCTTTAAAATCTAACGGCAAAGTTCCATTTTTATGAGTAAATCCATACATTCCCTCTTCTTCTGCTTTTGACCAGCCTCTAACACCAGAACGCAACATATATAAAACTTAATTTCTAAGTTATCTATTTTAGTATTATGTAGTTGGGCTAATGCTTGGGGCATCTTGGTCCAAGAACTTATGCATTTATCTGTTTTGTTTTCAGCTTCGCTACCGTGAGTATAAATGATTAAAAGAGTTTCTTTAGGGTTTGTGATTTGATCAATTTGATAAATCTCACCTCTACCATCAATGAAAGAGTTATTTTTTGAAACTTTTTTTAAGTCGCTCTCATATTTTCCAGCAAAAGAATTATATGATATTAAAAAAAAGTAAAAATTAATAACTTAAACAGTAGTTACTTTTTACCGGGAGTAATTATATCAACATAACTAATAATATCATTTACGCCTTTAATAGAACGAGCATGTTCAAAAACTCTTTCGAGCTCTTCTTCATTAGAAGTAACACCTAATATAAATATAACTTTATTTTGAACTTCCAAATTATATTTTAATTTTTTAATATTCTTATCAGCTAGCACTTTACTAATTAGTTGAACTTGAATAATTTTATCCTCTGCATAGGATTTGATATTAAAACTTTCTTCAATTTCAATTTCATTGATAACTTCTTTTACCCCTACTTGTTTCCAAGCCAAGCGAACAACTTCCACCCTTTGGTTTTGGTCTGCTAAAATACCCGTTAATAAAACTTTTCCATTTTCAACATTGACATTAATTTTTGTTAAAAGGACAGCCTCGTACATGAAAATTCTATCCTTGATCCCCAGCCCAATTGTTATGTCATCAAAAGCATCGCCAAGTGATTTTTCATCCTCAGAAGCAGCAACTGCAGCTCCAGCACTACTAGTAGCTATTTGTGCACCAGAACACCCATAGATCAAAGGCAATACCAATAAGATAATAATATTAATTTTTTTTAATTGAGAGAATTTTTTTATAAAGTTCATTTCTTTTTATATTATATTTAGTTCTGTATATTTCATATATATTTTTTTTACCATATTTCTTTATATCTCCTAAGATTTGATTATCGTTGATTTCAGTATGTTCAACAACCCCATGATATTCTACACATACTACAAATTCACCCTTAAGAATAATGGGCTTCATTTGATTGTATTCATCAAAATTTAGGCTAATTCTTTTTTCAAATTTTTTAGTTAATTCATTTAAAATAGTAACTTTAGAGGCAGGGTCCAGATCAAATATCATCTCTATGTCTTTATTTAATTGGGGGGCAGTTGTAAAAAAAACCACATTAGATTTTTTTATATCAAGAAAATATTTTTTCTTTTGTTCAATTTTTTTTGGCAAAAAACCACAAAATACTAAAGGATAAGAATTAAAAAAACCACTTAGTTGGATCGCCGCTATAATAGAACTAGCCCCAGGAATAGTCTCAATGTGACAATTTTTCGTAAATAAATAATGAATGAGACTTGAGCCGGGATCGGAAATTATGGGAGATCCTGCATCTGAGATTAAAGAGATTATTTTTCCTGAATTAATTAGTTTTTCTATATGCTTGTGTTTTTTTTCAAAATCATGATCCGTATACTTTTCAATAATTGGTGCATTAATATTAAAATGTCTTAGTAAATTAAGACTATGCCTCGTGTTTTCACAAAGAATAATATCAGAATTTTTTAAAACACTAATAGCTCTTAATGTGATATCTTCTAAATTACCTATGGGTGTCGCTACTAAATATAAACCAAATTTCATTAAAGATTAGACTAATGAAATTATTTATAATTTGCACATTATTTTTATTTTATTCCTGTTCGCCCACGGTTCAACAAACAACATTAAAAACACAAATAACAACCGTGGATCAATATTTTGTAACCAAAGAAGAGATACGAATTAAGGATCTTGATAAAATCATTATTCTTTTAGACGAAAACCCCACATCAAAAAAAATATTTTATGATGAGTTTAGTAATTCTGATATAATGGGAGAAATTAATAAAGAGATCAATTTTTATTATTCGACAGAAGAACTGCCTTTAGAAAAAATTAATAATACTGTTATTATAGGTCCAACAACTTCTGATGAATTAATTTTATTAAAAAAACACTTAGGCACAAATAATTTAATTTTAAGTCTTACAAATGATTTAAGTCTAAAAAATCAATTTTCAGATGATCAAATTATTTTTCTAGGTATGAGCCCTTTTTTTCATATAGATAAGCTTGAAAATATTTTATCAGAGTCAACAACTATTGCGGTTTTATATAAGCAAAATTATTATGGGGTTAGGCTGACAAATTATTTAAAAGAATCTTATAATGGAAAGTATATCAAATCATCTCCTTATTCTGACAATTCAATTGATATTAATTTTGCAATCCAAGAATTAGGAAACCTAATTCAGTATGATAATATTATTTTAATCGATGATACTATTTCTTATAAAAATGTATTAACAAACCTTGCATCACAAAACTCAGTCTATCAGTATAATAAAACTTATTTAATTGACAATTTTGCTGAGCAAAGAAAATCTATTTCTAGTTTTTATAATCAAGTACAAAGAGCAAACCTTTTAAATGTAGATCTTTCTTTACACAAGGTTCCTCATAGAGAATTTTTTTATCGCGCATCAATAAATATGGCAATTGCAATAGCACATGAAATAATACAAACAAATAATTTTACTAAAATAGTTTTGACTGAAGAGTTAGGCTATCTTGAAGTCAAGGATTCCGCTATTAATTACCCAATTATTTTTAAATAAGTTTTAATGATAAATTTTTAAAAGCCATATATCTATGTGATACAAGCATTTTTTTCTTAGATCCCATTTCAGAAAATGTTAATTGATGATTTTCTGGTATAAAATAAGGATCATATCCAAACCCATCTTCTCCACGAGATTCACTGATAAGACTGCCATTAATGCTTCCAGATGCACCCAAGGTTTTATTTTTACTTTTAAGACTTAATGAACAGTAAAATGTTATCGGGATTTCTTTTAAATCAAGATAATCATTAAATATACTTTTTACAGCACCTGAAATTCCGCCTTTCTCTTTCGCCAGTCTAGCAGTTTTGACGCCCGGAAAATTATTACTTTCATTAATAATGAAACCACTATCATCGCTTAAACAACTAAGATTACTTCCACTATAAAAAAAGGATGACTTGAGGGAGGCATTTCCATCAAAAGTTATATCATTTTCCTCAGGCTCTCCTAAATTAGGAAAAGAATTCAGGGTTATTATTTCAAAATCTTGAAATATTTTAAAATATTTTATGTAAAATAAAAATTCTGTAATTTTTCCGCGATTGCTCGTTCCAAGTAAAATCTTTTCCTTATGCAATTGAAATTGCTAAATCTTGGATCTTATGAATTTCTGGCATAGATTTTTCTACTAAGTCTATAAAATCTAATATTGTTTGTTTGGTGAATTTTGCTTCTTCGCCCGTAGATTGAAACTCAATAAATTGACCATCACTTGACATCACAACATTACAATCAACTTCAGCCGAGGAGTCTTCCGGATAATCTAAGTCAATACAAACAGTTCCTTTGACTACGCCAATAGATATTGCCCCTATCTGATTAACAATTATTTGATTACTTATATTGTATTTTTTTTTATATGCATTAACTGCTCTAGCAAGACTTACATAACCGCCAATGATAGAAGCCGTTCTAGTGCCACCATCCGCGCTAATAACATCACAGTCAATTTTAATAGTTTTTTCTCCTAAAACATCAAGGTTAACCGCACAGCGCAAACTTCTTCCGATCAATCTCTGGATTTCTTGTGTTCTTCCTGATTGTTTTCCTCTGGCAGCTTCTCTGTCCACTCTCTCATTGGTAGAAGAAGGAAGCATTCCATATTCTGCAGTAAGCCAACCTTTCCCAGAGTTTCTTAAAAAGCCCGGAACTTTATCTTCTATTACTGCCGAGCATAACACATGAGTATTTCCCAATTTAACCAAGCAGGAATTAGGGTTATTAGGCTGTATATTAGTATCTATTTCTAGTTTCCTAATTTGATCTAAGGTTCGTTCAATTCTTGTATATCCAGTCATTTTCAA
Source organism: Pseudomonadota bacterium (assembly GCA_027623775.1). GTDB lineage: Bacteria > Pseudomonadota > Alphaproteobacteria > HIMB59 > HIMB59 > HIMB59. Next base: position 8,153 of record JAQBUY010000032.1, on the reverse strand, counting down.
TAACTTATAAGATTAAAGCAAAACAATGAATAAAAAAATTTTAAATATCAGTGATAGAGCAAGGTTAGTATTTAAGTTTCTAGTCGAAGATTATTTAAAAAATGGTAACCCACTGGGATCTAAATCCATTAGAGACAATATGAAAATTAATTTATCAAGCGCAACAATAAGAAATGTGCTTGCTGAAATAAATTTTCATGGACTTATACGTCGCGATCATCATTCCGCCGGAAGTACCCCGTCAGATTTTGGATTGCAATTTTATACGAGCGCTTTACTAGAGTTAGGCCAAATTAATGAAAAAGAAAGAAAAATTATTGATGAGAGCTCCAGTCAAGACGAGTATCAGCATGAGCAAAAAAAAATTACAGAAGTTTTAAACTTTCTCTCTAAACAAACAAGCTTAGTAGTAAATGAAGAAAAAATAACAAAAATAACAAAAATTGATTTTTATAAAATTGATTTGAAGAAACTAATTTTTATCATTCAGTATGATGATGGTGCAATTGCAAATAGACTTGTTGAATTAGACAATAATATCGAAGATAAAGATTTAAATTTAGTATCAAATTTCTTATTAAAATTTAAAGGAAGTTTTTCACCTTCAGAGCTTGAAAAAAAAGTTTCCGCTTTTTTAAAAGAAACTAAAAATACCATAGATTCCAACTCAAAATATTTAATATCAAAAGGACTTGATATAGAGAGCGTACAAGAAGGAGGGGGTTTTTTTATTAGGGGCATAGGGAATTTAATGCAAAATAATCAAGAAGTTGATATAGATAATCTTAACGAGCTTTTAAATGATATTGAAACAGGAAAAATTGCAAAAAAACTTATTCAAGCCTTGAAAAAGTCAACGGGAGTACAAATATTTATTGGAAGCAATACTAATCTTTTTAAACAAAGTAACATGTCAATGATATTATCTAATTATACAACAAAACAAGGAATTACAGGGGCCTTTGGTATTATTGGGCCAAAGAGAATCGATTACCAAAAAATTATTCCAATTATTAGTTATATGTCAGAAGTAATTTCAAAAAAATAGGAGCATCAAATGGAAGAAGAAACTAACAAAATAAATCCAGATAATGAACAAAAAGATAAAGGCACGGAAGGGGAAAAAATTGATGGGGAGGATTTACTAAAAGAAGAACCGGAACTTTCAAATGAAGAAATCCTTGAAAAATTAAAAGCCAATATCGAAGAATTAAAAGATCAAAGACTGAGGTCTGTTGCAGAATTAGAAAATTATCGCAAAAGGTCAGAAAAAGATCAGTCAGACGCTCTTAAATATGGTATTACAAATTTTGCAAAAGAAGTCATTTCAATCAGAGATAATATTGAAAGAGCTAACTCAAGCATTCTTGATGAAATTAAGTCAGATGAAAAAATTAAACCTGTAATCGAAGGTTTAGAGCTAATCCATCAATCTATAATTAGTGTATTAGATCGATTTAAAATTAAAAAAATCGAATCCATAGATCAGAAATTTGATCATAATTTTCATCAGGCGATGGTTGAAATTGAAAGAGACGACTGTGAACCAGGGACAGTTGTTCAAGAGCTAATTCCAGGTTACATGCTTCATGATCGTTTGCTTAGACCTGCTATGGTTGGAGTTTCAAAAAAAAAAACTGAAAAAGATGATAAAACTGATGAGAATCAGTCATAAAATTATGTTATTATAAGAAAATTTTCATAAATCACTTGAATAGAAAGTAAAACAACCCATATGAAGATAGTAAAGTATTAATAAAAGGACTCAGATAAAATGGCGAAAGTAATTGGAATAGATCTAGGAACAACAAATTCATGTGTTGCTATTATGGACGGAAAAAACCCAAAAGTTATTGAAAATTCTGAAGGTGGAAGAACAACACCTTCAATTGTAGCATTTACAGAAACAGAAAAATTAATTGGTCAATCTGCTAAAAGACAAGGAGTAACAAACCCAGAAAATACTCTTTATGCTGTTAAAAGATTAATTGGCAGAAATTTTAATGACGACATTGTGCAAAAAGATGTTGGATTATCGCCATTTAAAATTATCAAAGGTAACAACGACGATGCTTGGGTAGAGTCTCGCGGAGAAAAATATAGTCCAAGCCAAGTCTCTGCCTTCATATTACAAAAAATGAAAGAAACAGTCGAGGCTTATACAGGAGAAGTGATTACACAAGCCGTAATTACAGTTCCTGCATATTTTAATGATGCGCAAAGACAGGCAACTAAAGATGCGGGAAAAATTGCTGGCCTTGAAGTATTAAGAATAATAAATGAGCCGACAGCGGCAGCACTTGCATATGGTCTAGATAAAAAACAAGCAGGAACAATTGCAGTTTATGATTTAGGTGGAGGAACATTCGATGTTTCAATTCTAGAAGTTGGAGATGGTGTTTTTGAAGTTAAGTCTACCAATGGCGATACTCACTTAGGTGGAGAAGATTTTGATTTACGTATTATAGATTTTTTAGTGGATGAATTTAAAAAAGATCAAGGTATTGATCTTAAAAAAGATAAACTTGCTCTCCAACGTTTAAAAGAAGCGGCGGAAAAAGCAAAAATTGAATTATCAAGCACAACTCAAACGGATGTGAATTTACCTTTTATTACAGCAGATCAAACAGGCCCTAAACATTTAAATATAAAACTAACAAGAGCAAAGCTAGAAGAGTTAGTTGATGATTTATTAAAATCCACTATTGATCCATGTAAAAAAGCATTAAAAGATGCTGGGCTATCGGCATCAGATATTGATGAAGTAATTTTAGTTGGGGGCATGACAAGAATGCCAAAAGTTACAGAGATCGTAAAAGGATTTTTTGAAAAGGAGCCAAGTAAGGGAGTTAATCCTGATGAAGTAGTGGCGATGGGAGCAGCTATTCAGGCTGGTGTATTACAAGGAGACGTAAAAGACGTCTTATTATTAGATGTTACGCCTCTATCCTTAGGAATTGAAACTTTGGGCGGAGTATTTACTAAATTAATTGAGCGTAATACAACTGTTCCAACAAAAAAAAGTCAGGTTTTTTCAACGGCTGAAGATAATCAGGCCGCAGTTACCATAAGAGTTTTTCAAGGAGAGCGTGAAATGGCAGCTGATAATAAAATCTTAGGGCAATTTGATTTAGTTGGCATACCTCCAGCGGCAAGAGGCACTCCTCAAATTGAAGTTACGTTTGATATAGATGCCAACGGGATAGTCAGCGTATCAGCTAAAGACAAGGCCACAGGCAAAGAGCAGAAAATTAAAATTCAAGCATCAGGCGGATTATCAGATGAAGAAATTGAAAAAATGGTAAAAGACGCTGAAGTCAATGCTGAAGAAGATAAGAAAAAAAGAGAAGGCGTTGATATAAAAAATAGCGCAGATGCTCTTGTTTTTCAAACGGAAAAAAATCTTAAAGATTATGGAGATAAAATTTCTGAAGAAGACAGGTCAACAATAGAAGCTGATCTTAAGGATCTAAAAGAAGCTTTAGAAAAAGATGATCTTGATGTCATTAAGAAAAAAACTGAAGATTTAACTCAATCATCAATGAAGATGGGAGAGGCTATGTATAAAGATCAGCAAAGTGAGCAGTCTACCGATTCTCCAGATAGTTCTGATACAAATTCAGGAGATGATAGTAAAAAAGATGATGATGTGATTGATGCAGACTTTGAAGAAGTTGATGAAGATAAAACAGCAGATTCTAAATAATCGGTTTTAATAATTTCTTTAATTAATTATGGCAGATGATTTTTATAGCACACTAGGACTATCCAAAGGGGCAAGCGACTCAGAAGTAAAAGCCGCTTACCGTAAGATGGCCATGAAGTATCACCCAGACAGAAATCAGGGAAAGCCCGAAACAGAAAAAAAATTTAAAGAAGTCAGTAATGCTTACGAAGTATTAAAAGACCCTAAAAAAAAACAAGCTTATGACCAATACGGTCATGCAGCATTCGAACAGGGCGGAATGGGCGGATCTGGACAACAAGGTTTTGGTGGCGCAGGTTTCTCAGATATATTTGAAGATATTTTTGGCATGGGCGGCGGCGGACCTCAAGAAACACGAGGTGATGACTTACGTTATGATATTTCCATAGATTTAGAAGAAGCCTTTAATGGAAAAAATATTGATGCACCAATAACAAAAATGTCTACCTGCCCTGAAAAACATTCATATAAATCATGTTCTACATGTGATGGATATGGAAAGGTTAGAACACAAAGTGGATTTTTTTCAATGGAGAGAACATGTGGTAGGTGCAGTGGGACTGGACAAGAAATTAAAGGTAAGTGTAGTAAGTGTGCAAACACGGGTAGAGTAAAAGATAATAAAAAATTAAAAATTAAAATCCCGGCCGGCATTGAAAACGGCAATAGAATTCGTATGACAGGGGAAGGTGAGGCGGGAGAATTAGGAGGTCGTAGTGGAGATCTTTATGTTTTTGTCAATGTGAATTCTCATAAGCTATTTGAAAGAGATAAAAATAATATTATTTGTGATGTTGCAATCCCTTTTACTACTGCTGCACTAGGAGGAAGTATTGAAGTGCCAACAATTGAAAAAAAAATGGTAAGCATAAATATTCCTCAAGGTATGCAATCCGGTCATAAGCTAAGAGTTAAAGGTAAGGGCATGAGTATTTTAAGAACAGACACCAGGGGAGATATGATTGTTCGTGTTCATGCGGAAACCCCTGTAAATCTATCGAACTCCCAAAGAGATTTACTTTCTAAATTTAATGAATCATTAGGAAAAGAAAATTCTAAAATGACAGAAGGATTTTTTGATAAAGTAAAAAAAATGTTTAACTCATAATGCCAAATCAAAGTTTCTACTTTGAAAAAATTAAAACAAATATTGGTATTATTTATATATTAGAATGTCAAAAAGGAATATGTTTCATTGCACCAGCCAACGACCCTAGAGTTAAAAAAATCCAATTAGAATTAAGTCCCCAAGAAGGCCTTATTTATTATACAAAAATCAAAAAAAATTTAATCCAATTTTTAAAAAAAAAAGAAAAATTAATTAAATTTCCAATTTATTTTATTTTGGGGTCTGTTTTTCAAATTAGTGTTTGGAAACAACTTCTTAAAATTCCATATGGGTCCATTTCAACTTATTCTTTAGTAGCAGAAAAAATTCAAAATTTAAAAGCAGTACGCGCTGTTGGAACAGCGATTGGGAAAAACCCAATTATGATTTATGTCCCTTGTCATAGGGTGATAGCGAAATCGGGTAGCCTAGGAGGATATGCATATGGTATGCTTATGAAACATAAAATACTAGATATAGAGAAGAGTGTGTAAGATGGCTGACTCGAATAAAAGAGGAGGAAAGTGAATACCGAATCAGCCCCCGCATGAATGCTACCTAAAACATATTAATTATTTGATTTTAGTCAAATTAGAAAAATTTATTTAAATACATTTATGAGAAGAAAATCTAGATTAAGATATAGTTATCAATCTTTTTATTGTTTTTTCTTATTTACAATTTTTCAATTTTGAACATTTTAATACAATTGTATTAATTTAAGATCCCATATATACGAATAACTCAAATGTTGAATATAAACTTTAGTAAGCCATCCATGGTTTACTTAATAGGATGTATTGCTTACTTTATATTTTCAATAGCTGACACATTTATTAAGATCGGAGCATCCGACTATGTTTTCACTGTTATTTTTGCTATTAGCTCTTCGGCTGGTTGTCTCCCAGTCATTGGATTTTTAATTTATAAGCGAAGTTTTTCAGAAGTATCATCTAAAAATTATTCTCTTCATTTAATTAGAGGAATATTAATGGCTGCAGTTAACTACAGTGTTTTAAAAGGAATCATTTTGCTTCCTTTGTCTATTGCTTATCCAATTTTATTATCTGCGCCAGTTTTTTTATCCATTATGGGCGTTCTTTTTTTAAAAGAGAAAATTAATACTTATAAAGTTTTATCGCTGATTACAGCCATGGTTGGTGTTATTTTAATTTCAGGATTTAGTTTTCAAGAAGGATTTAACAAAGAAGGAATAATTTTATTAATAGTAGGCTCCTTCTTAGTCGCTGTTCTTGATTTAACGGTAAGATTATTTGGGGAAAAGGAAACAACTATATCTTTATCATTTTATAATCTTTTTATTGCAGCAATTATATTTTTTTTACTTTCAATAAATTTATGGCAGCCAATGAATTATGTTCACATAGCTCAAATAATTACAGGAGGATTTCTTATTGGTATTGGAATGTTGCTATTAGTTTTTGCTCTTAAAAATATTGAGGCCTCTTATGCTAGCATTACTCATTATTCACAAATAATTTATGGTTTAATAATAGGTATCATTATATTCCACCACACTCCATCATATATAGAAATCATAGGCTCTTTATTTATTATTTTATCTGGCTATTTAATCTATTTTAAATTAAATAAATCAGATTGACTGCTGTGTCATTAGAGATAAAACACATCCAGATATCTTCCACTCATCTTCAATAAAAACCAGAGAATAAGTAGCCAAATAAGATTGATTGGATTGTGATATAATTTGTAACTGATGATATATATCCGCATTATAAATTTTAGATTTTAGGAAATAAAAATCTTTTGCATTTGAAATAGGCTCATAATTATCTTTAACCATACTCATAAAGCTCTCTGGATCTTCAAATCTTATTTTTATAAAAGGCGCAGCGAAAGAATAAGCTTTAGGGGCATCATTTATTTTAAAAGCCTCTAATTGTTGAAAAATAATTTTTTTTGTTATATCAAAATCTTCTTTATTTTTTTGATTAGCATGAAGATTAATAAATATAAAAAATAAGAAAACAAAATGAATACATAATTTCATTATTAATTATTATATGTAATAATTTTTATGATGCAATAATAGATTTCAAAATTAATTCTGTGAATGAATGTATAATAATTATGATTTAGTTACTAAATCAGAAGTAATTTCACTTAAATTTTTACACCCTGTTAAAACCATACTTTCAACTAATTCTGTTATTAATAAGTTTAAAACAAGTTCAACGCCTATTTGTCCGTCATATCCTAGACCCCAAAGGATAGGTCTGCCTAACTGAACGGCATTGGCCCCTAAAGCTAAACATTTTAATATGTCAGTTCCTCTTCTAATCCCTCCGTCAACGATTAATAACTTATCTTTACCTACTGCTTGTCGTATAGGCGCTACTTGTTTTAGTGTAGGAACTGCAGTATCAAGTTGGCGCCCCCCATGATTAGAAATAATTAGACCATCGGCCCCATTTTCAAAACATTTAATTGCATCATCAGGTCTTAAAATACCCTTGACCAAAACAGGAAGTTTAGACTTTTCTTTAATCCAAGTAATAATATTAAAGGTTAATGTTGGATCAAATAAATGATCTGAATGCATATTCATACTTGAACCTTCATAATCATCAAATTTTTCAAAAGAGGTTCCTTTAAAATTTCCAAGACTTAGATGATCGGGCATTTTAAAGTAATTTCTTTCATCCCTTTCTCTTGTTCCTAATCTTGGTGCATCTGCAGTAAATACGATTGCTTTATAATTTTTTTTTATTGCATCTAGCCAACATTTCTTCTGTAATTGTTCTATCTTTTGCAAAATATAATTGAAAAAATAATTTATTATGATGAGCGGAAACTTCCTCTATTGATTTATTTGAAGATGTAGCCAAAGTCATAATAGTATTAGATTTTTTAGCAGCTTTAGCTGTTGCTATTTCACCATCAGGATGTGCCATTGCTTGCATTGCCATGGGTGCAATTAAAATAGGATGGTCTATTTCTAAGCCAAGAATATCACAAGATGTACTAACTTTGGAAACATCACGTAATAGTTTAGGAAGAAGCTCATATTTACTATAAATACTTTTATTTCTTTCAAGAGTTATTTCGTCTCTTGCACCAGAGCCATAGTAACTTGCAATTGCTTCAGAAATTTTTTCCGGAAATTTTTTTTCTAGATCAAATAAGTTAATTATCATAATAAATTTAAAGACCCCCTAGCCATCTTCCTCCTCAATTCTATTAAAGTTTCCACCAAATGGCTATGAGGGAAGATTATATTAATATATTTATTATTATACTAGAAGTCCTATATTTTAGGACCAAAAAATGAGTATTTATTAACAAGAGTAGACCCTA
>JAQBUY010000031.1 GCA_027623775.1 Pseudomonadota bacterium | reverse complement strand
TTCAAAAAGAAATTTTAAACCCAATCTTAAAACAACCTTATTACTTTATAAGTCTTTAAATACTAATATATTTAACAATAAGCTAAAATTTATGCCTAAGTTCTATATAAGAAGATTGCATGGTGTTTTAGGAATGTTTGAATATAATCCAAGAGCTACTAAATTTTGTTATTCAATAAGTTTAACAAATAAATTTTTAGATTTTAGAGAATTTGCAAGTATTTTAGGACATGAAATGGTTCACTTTTATCAATTCAGCATTTTAAAATTAAATTCTGGAAATCATAATAAAGATTTCTATAAGTTTAGAAAAAAATTTATTAAACTTGGATTAGATTTACAAAGAGAGTATCGATAAATGTTAGAATAATTCTTTTTTAAAAGGTCTGGCTAATAGTTTTTTCATTTCATTCTCAGCAGAGCTACCTTTAATAACTTTAATTAATGAATTTAGTATAGGTAGTTTATTTAAATTAATTTTTTTATTTTTAGTAACCGCCATTGCTGTAAAATATCCTTCGTTAATGTTAATATTTTTTTTAATATAATTAATAGCCTTACCACCTTTACCTAAAGTAAAGCCAAGTTTAAAATTTCTTGATTGCATAGAACTACAAGTCAAAATTAAATCGCCTATTCCAGCCAATGATTCTACAAAAGTATCTTTATATTTAAAAGTTTTAAGTAAAAATCTTAATTCCTGTATAACTCTCGTCAGGTAAGCTGCTCTTGCGTTTTCGCCCAAAGACAAACCTTCTATAATTCCTGATCCAATAGCATAAGAGTTCTTGATAGCACCTAATAACTGAATTGCCTTATACTCTTTTGACAAATATATTCTAATATTAGTGCCTTTGAAAATTTTTTCTAATTTATTTGATTTAACTTTTGATCCTAAGCTAAGTGCAGCAGGTTTTCCTAATGCTACCTCTCTTGCAAAACTAGGGCCTGAGAGAACATGAATATTATTTTGTTTGAAGTGTTTAATAAGCACATCAGAAATTACTGTTCCCCTCTTAATATCAATACCTTTAGAACAGATAACTATATTGCCAATTTTATTCGACGAGAGGCTTTGCTTCAATACTGAAACTAGGTGCTGTGCAGGACTGACATAAAAAATAAAATCAAAATCTTTTGGGTTTAAAGGTAGATTGGTTGATAATATATTTTTAGATAATTTTATATTATTAAGATATTTTTTATTCATGTGTATTTTATTAATTTGGAGACTGACTTCTTTTTCATAAGACCATAGTGTGACTTTATTTTTATTTTTTGCAAATACTTGAGCTAAAGAAGTTCCCCAGGCACCAGATCCTAATATAAGTATATTCATTTTAAATAATCTAAGTTAATATTAAATAATTTCATAAGTAATTATAGCCCAAGCTTTATTAAAATATCGCTAGTAAACATTCTATTTTTTTGTTATTAATGTTTAATGCGCATTAATATTGAAATTGGTGATATAGAAGCATTTATAGAAGTTGCAGAAAATAATTCTTTTGCTAAAGCAGCATCCAACCTTAACCTTTCACAACCAGCGCTTTCTAGAAGAATTCAAAAACTTGAATATGAGTTGGGAACCTCTTTATTTGATAGAACAACCAGGAGTGTTAAAATTTCTTATTCTGGAAGAAATTTTTTAGAAAGAGCAAAAAGTATTATAGAGGCAATTCAAACAGCTACAAAAACTTTAAATGAAAAATATACATTTCCTTCTATTGTTAAAATTGCAGCCGTTAATACAGCATTAAGAAATATTGTTTTTCCTACTATTAAGATATTTAAAGCACAATACCCTAACTCTAAAATTCAAATCATTGAAAGATCTGCAAATTATGTCGTCGATAGTGTTCTTGGGGGGGAATGTGATTTTGCAATAAACTTTATGGGGCTTCAAGAGCCCGGAATAGAATTTGAGCCATTATTTGAAGAAGAGTATGTCGTTGTATTTCCAAAAGGTGATGAATTAGAAAAAAAGCGAAAAATTAAAATATCAGATATAAAAGGTAGGGATTTTATAGCTGTATGGAAGGGTTCTGGAAGTAGAATTTATTTCGAGGATGCGCTAGCAAAACATAAAGAAACATTAGAATGGACTTATGAAGTTAGACACGTCCCTAATGCATTAGAGATGGTAGAACAAGGAATGGGAATAACTCTGGCTCCAAGGCTAGCCATTTCTAAACATTATAAAGGATTATCATTTAGACCTCTAATTGATCCAAAAGTTTCAAGAGTGATGGGACTAATAAAAAAATCAGGAAGAAATTTAACCTTTGATTCTCAACAGCTTTACGATCTTTTAAAGTTAAGGTATTTTAAAAATTAATAATTAATTTGCATTAATATTTGCATTTATTAGTGATAAATATTACTGATGAATAGTTTTAACACTCTTGATAAATTGATAGTAAATAAAAAAGAATATTATTTTCATAATTTAAATAAATTAGATTCTCAGTTTCCTAAAATTTCTAAATTACCAAAATCCAAAAAAGTTTTAATAGAAAATCTTTTACGACTTGAAGATGGGCTAGATATTAACAAGGATCTTTTATTAAAAGTTTTAGAAAGCCCTAATTTAAGTCATGAAATATTTTTTTTACCTGCAAGAGTATTAATGCAGGATTTTACAGGTGTCCCAGCAGTTGCAGATTTAGCTGCCATGAGGGATGCAGTTGCTAAAGAAGGAAAGAGCCCCTCTATCGTCAACCCTCTTTCTCAAGTAGATTTAGTTATAGATCACTCTGTGATGGTTGACTATTATGCCACTCCTGATTCTTTTCAAAAAAATGTCCAAATGGAATTTGGAAGAAATAAAGAACGTTATGAATTTTTAAAATGGGGTCAAAAAGCATTTGAAAATTTTAGAGTGGTCCCGCCTGGAACGGGGATTTGTCATCAAGTAAACTTAGAGTATTTAGCCAAAGTGGTATGGGATAGAAAAATACAAGATAAGCATTTTATTTATCCCGACACATTAGTTGGAACAGATAGTCATACCACTATGATAAATGCTTTGGGAGTTCTTGGTTGGGGAGTAGGAGGAATAGAAGCTGAAGCCGCAATGTTAGGTCAATCAGTTTCAATGCTTATGCCTGAGGTTGTAGGTTTTGAATTTAAAGGCTCTTTATCAGAAGGCGTAACAGCAACAGATCTAGTTTTAAAAGTTGTTCAGTTGCTAAGAGAAAAAGGAGTTGTTGGTAAATTTGTAGAATTTTATGGAGATGGATTACAGCATTTATCTTTAGCGGATCGTGCAACAATTGCTAATATGGCTCCTGAATATGGCGCTACTTGTGGATTTTTTGCAGTTGATGATGAAACTTTAAAATATTTAAATCTCACGGCCAGAGAAAAAAATCAAATACAATTAATTGAAAAATATTCAAAAGTTCAAGGACTATGGCAAGACAATCAATCTGAGTATAACGAAGTACTTTCACTAAACTTAAATGATATTAAGGCTTCTTTAGCTGGACCAAAAAGACCTCAAGATAGAATAGATCTAAATAAAGTTAAAAATAATTTTCAAGATTTCTTAAGCGGGGATTTTAGATCTTATTCTGTAAAAAATACAAATTATAAAATATCGGATGGAGATGTTGTAATAGCTGCAATCACATCATGCACAAATACTTCCAATCCCAATGTATTAATTGCTGCTGGTCTGGTTGCAAAAAAAGCATTTGAACTGGGAATACAGGTTAAACCTTGGGTAAAAACATCTCTAGCGCCAGGATCAAAAGTAGTTACTGAATATTTAAATAATTCTGGATTAAATAAATATTTAGATAAATTAGGTTTTCATTTAGTAGGATACGGCTGCACAACTTGTATTGGGAATTCCGGTCCGTTAAATATCGATATAGCAGAAACAGTTTCTAATAATGATATGACTGTTGCTTCTGTATTATCCGGTAATAGGAATTTTGAAGGGAGGGTAAACCCTCATGTGAAAGCGAATTACTTAGCGTCTCCTCCATTAGTAGTTGCCTATGCTTTAGCTGGTACGGTCAATATCGATATGCTTTCAGAGCCATTAGGTAAATCGCATGACGGTAAAGAAATATATCTTAAAGATATTTGGCCTTCAAACTTAGAAATTAATCAGATTGTTGAAAAATACGTCACTCAAAAAATATTTAATGATCAATATCAAAATATTTTGGATGGCACTGAAGAATGGAAAAATATTAAAATGGTAGAAAGTGAGCTTTATAATTGGCAGGAAAATTCTACTTATGTTAAAAAACCTCCTCTTTTTGATGATTTTAATACTGCCAATAAAAGAATAAAAAATATTATAAATGCAAGACCTCTACTATTACTTGGGGATAGTGTTACTACCGACCATATTTCTCCAGCTGGAGCAATTAAAGAAGAAAGTCCTGCTGGTCAATATTTGAAAAAAAATGGAATTTTATTTAAAGATTTTAATTCTTATGGTGCAAGAAGAGGAAATCATGAAGTAATGATGAGAGGGACATTTGCTAATATCAGAATTAAAAATGAATTGTTAAAAGGGACTGAAGGTGGATATTCCATTGTACAACCAGAAGGTCAGGAAATGAGCGTTTATGATGTTGCTATGAAATATAAAGAACGCAAAGTAGATATGATAGTTTTTGCAGGAAAAGAATATGGAACTGGCTCATCAAGAGATTGGGCCGCAAAAGGAACAAAGCTTCTTGGTGTTAGAGCAGTTATAGCTGAGAGTTTTGAAAGAATTCACAGATCTAATCTAATAGGTATGGGTGTGCTTCCAATACAACTTAAAACCAACAATATGATGAAAGATTTAAAAATATCTTCTACTGATCTTATTTCTATCAAAGTTAATGATGATATTAAACCTCAACAAAATATTCAAATTGAAATTGATCAATCAGGAAAAAAATTAGTTTTTGATTGTATTTTAAGAATAGATACAATTAATGAACTTGAATATTATAAGGCTGACGGAATTTTAAATTTTGTTCTCAAAAATATATTAAATTAATTTTTATATAAATTATTAGGATTTTCTAATATCTCTTTTAATCTTACAAGAAATGTGACGGCTTGTTTTCCATCTATTAATCTATGGTCATAACTTAATGCAACATACATCATAGGTCTAATTACAACTTTATTTTTAATAGCCATAGGACGGTCAATAATTGAGTGCATTCCTAAAATTGCACTTTGTGGATGGTTAATAATCGGTGTGCTCATCATAGAACCATAAACGCCGCCATTAGTTATAGAGAACGTGCCTCCTGATAAATCAGACATAGATAATTTATTAGTATTAACTTTATTAGCTAAATCGACAATTTTTTGTTCTATTTCTGCAAAAGAAAGACTATCAATATCCCTAATAATAGGAACTACTAGTCCTTTTTCTGATCCAATTGCTATACCAAAATCAAAATAATTTTTATAAATTATTTCATTGTCATAAATTTCTGAATTAATTTCAGGTATTTCTTTTAAAACTTCTGTAGAGGCTTTAATGAAAAATGACATGAAGCCTAATTTAATATTATTATTTTTTTGAAATTTTTGCTGTTCTGATTTTCTTAACTTTATTATTTCTGTCATGTCCACTTCGTTAAACGTGGTTAAAATAGCAGCTGTGTTCTGAGCGTCTTTTAATCTTTTTGCAATTGTTTGCCTTAATTTAGACATAGGAATTCTTTTTTCTTTTTTAGAATTTATGTCATGATCAAAATTTGGAATTTCATTAGACGTATCTTTTTTTATTTTTATTTCATTTTTCTCAATAGATTGTTGCTTTTCAACTATCTCTTTTTTTTCAATTTTAACTTCTTTTTTATCTATAATATTTTCATCTGATGAGCCTGAAGAGTTTTCAAACTCAGCAATAACTTGACCAACTTTTACTGATCCTCCAGATTGAATTAAAATTTTTGTAATTACTCCATCTGATTGTGCTGGTATTTCAATCGTAATTTTATCTGTTTCTATCTCCGCTAAATTATCACCTGACTTAAAAGATTCATTTTCTTTAACAAGCCAAGCTGTAAGAGTTCCCTCGATAATTGATTCACCTAATTCTGGTACTAAAATATTTGCCATAAATAATTATTCTTTCGGTAAGTTTTTAAATTTCATAAAACTTACTCCTCTTTCTTCTTTTATAACATTTTTTAATGATGATTGTAGAGATAATTGTTTGATTAGATTTTGATTTGCGGCGTGTCGCTTTGTAATACCTGTTGCAGGTGCAGCAGCACTTTTTCTTCCAACATAATATAAGTTATTTAGAATACCTTCTTTTTTCATAGTATGTCGAAGTCTACTTTTTACGAATGCCCAAGGGCCCATATTTTTTGGCTCTTCTTGCACCCATAAATATTCACATTCTTTATGTTGTTTAAAAACCTCTTTGACCGTATCAAACGGAAATGGATATAACTGCTCTATTCTTACAATTTTAATTCCTGTAATTTTTTTTTCAGTTCTAAAGTCATCTAACTCATAAAATATTTTTCCTGAACAAAATATAACTCTCTTAGTATTTTTTACTTCTTCTGTGATAATTCTATGAAAAGACGTTCTTCCTGTAAATTCAACAAGATTAGATACGTTATTTGGATGTCTAAGTGTTGATTTTGGGGTAAATATAATCAAAGGTTTTCTAAATTTTCTATGCAACTGTCTTCTTAATGCATGGAAATAACTTGCAGGAGTTGTGCAATTTAGTATTTGAATATTATCTTCTGAGGCACTTTGAAGAAATCTTTCTATTCTTGCACTAGAGTGTTCAGGACCCATCCCTTCATGACCATGAGGTAGTAGAAGTACTAAACCACTCATTTGCATCCATTTTCTTTCCCCTGGAGCAATAAACTGATCAATGATTATTTGTGCACCATTTGCAAAATCTCCAAATTGAGCTTCCCATAAAACTAAAGTATTAGGATCAGCTAGAGAATACCCGTATTCAAATCCTAAGACACCTAACTCTGATAGAAAGGTGTCAATAACCTCAAACTGTTTTTGATTTTTTGATAAATTGTTTAAAGGTATGTAACGTTCTTCTGTTTCTTGATCGTAAAAAACTGAATGTCTTTGACTAAAAGTTCCTCTTCCAGAGTCTTGTCCTGCTAACCTTACCCTAAAACCTTCTCGTAATAATGATCCAAAGGCTAAAGCTTCTGCAAAAGACCAGTCAATACCTTTTCCTGATTTAATAGCTTTTATTCTTTGGTCATTAAATTTAACTAATTTTGGATTTAATTTAAATCCTTTAGGAATCTTTGATAATTTTAAACCTGTGTCTTTTAATGCTTTTGCACTTTCAGATGTATGCCCTCTTCGCTTAGTGTCTTTAGGGGCTCCACTTAATCCCGTCCACTGTCCACCTAACCAAGTTTTACTTTTTACTTTATATGTTTCTGCTTTGGTAAATTTTTTCTCTAAATCATTCCAAACAATTTCTCTATAATTTTCTAATTGTTGTTTTTTAATAATACCCTCATCTATTAATTTAGAAGAGTATATTTCAGCAGTAGTTTTATGTTTTTTTATAGCTTTATACATTAAAGGCTGAGTAAACGAAGGTTCGTCTCCTTCATTATGCCCATGTCTTCGATAACAATACATATCTACTAAGGTATCTTTTTTGAATTTATTTCTAAAATCTGTTGCTGTTCTTGCTGCTAATACTACAGCCTCTGGATCATCTCCATTTACATGAAAAATTGGAGCCTGAACAATTTTAGCTATTTCTGAAGGGTATGGGGCAGAGCGGCTATATTGAGGGCTTGTGGTAAATCCAATTTGGTTATTAATAATAAAATGGATAAGGCCTCCAATTCTATAGCCATTTAATTGCGACATAGTAAAAGTTTCCGCCACAATTCCCTGTCCTGCTATAGCAGCATCACCATGAATTAGTAACCCTGAAACAAGATCATTATTTTGGTCATTAATAATTGTTTGCTTAGCTCTGATTTTACCTGCAACTATAGGGTTAACAGCCTCAAGATGAGAAGGGTTTGCGGCCATACTTACGTGAATTATTTTTCCATCAAAACTTCTATTAGAACTTGCTCCTAAATGATATTTTACATCCCCCGAACCTTGATCGCTTAATGCATTTTCTCCACCATGAATAAATTCACTAAAAATTTGGACTTGTGGTTTTTTAATAATGTTAGCTAAAATATTTAATCTTCCACGATGAGCACAAGCAAAAGAAAAATCTTTAACTCCATGATCTGAGGATCTTTTTAAAATTTGTTCTAGAGCGGGAATAGCTGATTCAGATCCATCCAGACCAAATCGTTTACTTCCCCTATACTTTGTATCTAGGAATTTTTCAAAAATTTCTGCACTTATCAATCTTTCTAAAATTGTTTGTTTGCCTTTCTTGGTTAAATTCATTTCCTTACGGTTTTCTATTCTATCTTTTAACCAGAGATATTCTTCTGAACTTTGAATATGCTTGTACTCTGAAGCAAATGTTCCCGAATAAATATTTTTTAATTTTTCTACAATTTCTCTGATGCTTGCAAATTCATAACCTAAATAACCTGATAGAAATATTTTTCTATCCATATCTTTTTCCTCGAAGCCGTAGTAGCTAGGGTTAAGTCCTTCTGGACTTTTTGAATTATAAAGATTTAAAGGATCTAGATTTGCCTGTAAATGACCTATTTCTCTATAAGCCCTAATTATCATGACGGCTTTTAGTGAGTCTGTAATAGCTTGATTGGCATCAATTTGCTTATAATTATTTTTTGAAGCTTTGACCCAATCTAATTTCTCATAGTCCTCTATAATTTTTAGCTCTTGCTGATCTAGAGATTTAAAGAAGTCAATCCAACTTTTATCGACAGAGTTTTGATCAGATTTATAACTTTTATAAATCTCTACAATTTGAGATGCGTTATTGGTTGTTAAAAAAGAGTTATAAGATCTCATTTTATAATAAAAAAATTAGATAAATTCCCATTTCTTAATTTTAATATAGGTAATTATTTTATTTAGTCTATTTAATATGAATTATTAATTATTCAATTAGGATAAACTATTAATTTAAAATTTTGTTAACAGCAGAAACTAGGCTTTGGACTGACTTAACTGAAGTTTTTAACATTTTCTTTTCAGCTGTACTCAGAGGAACTTCAATTATTTCTTCAACACCTTTTGATCCAATTATAACCGGTACACCCATGTACATATTCTTGAGTCCGTACTGTCCATTTAAATAAGCAGCGCAAGGCAAAAGTTTTTTTTGATCTAGTAGATAAGCTTCTGCCATTTGTATCGCTGAGCTAGCAGGCGCATAAAATGCCGAGCCTCTTTGAAGTAATTTAACAATTTCTCCACCGCCCATTCTTGTACGATCAAGAATTTTATTAATCTTAGTCATTGGAATTTTTCTCTTTTTGATAAAATCTAAAAGCGGTATACCTCCAATTGTAGTGTGGTTAACCATTGGAACCATATCATCTCCATGACCACCCAATACGAATGTTTGAATATCATTGATAGATACATTTAACTCTTTAGATAGAAAAAATTTTAATCTTGATGAATCTAAAACGCCAGCCATTCCAACACATTTAGCAGCGGATAGCTTAGAATATTTTTGTAATACAAAGACCATTGCGTCTAATGGATTTGTGATACAAATTACAAAAGCCTTTGGACAATATTTTTTAATATCTAAACCAATTTTTTTTATAATTTTTCCATTGGTTTCTAATAAGTCATCTCTACTCATTCCCGGTTGTCTTGGTATACCTGCTGTAATTATCACAACATCTGAATTTTTCATTTGAGAAAAATCGTTAGTTCCCTCAACTTTACATGGGAATCCTTCGACTGCGGAAGATTGACTTAGATCTAACGCTTTACCCTGAGGCATTCCCTTCATTACATCAATCAGTACAACATCGCCTAATTTTTTAATAAGAGATAAATGGGCGAGTGTTCCCCCAATATTACCTGCTCCAATTAAAGTTATTTTTTTTTTCATTATGCTCTAGAAATTCCTAGTTTTATTTCAGCAATAGCTTTAGCAGGATTTAATCCCTTTGGACAGGATTTTGTACAATTCATAATTGAATGGCACCTATAGAGTTTAAAGTTATCATCTAGATCTTCTAATCTCTTATTCTTTTCCTTGTCTCTACTGTCGCTAATCCAACGATTTGCTTGAAGTAGGACTGCTGGCCCAAGATACTTATCTCCATTCCACCAGTAACTAGGGCATGAAGTTGAGCATGAGAAGCAAAGAATGCACTCCCACTTTCCATCTAATTTTTCTCTTTCTTCAATACTCTGGAGTCTTTCTTTTTTTGGATCTAAAACTTCATTTTCATCATTTTTTAACCAGGGTTTAATAGATTTGTATTGTTCAAAAGCATGGGTAAGTTCAGGAACTAAATCCTTTATAATTGGCATATGGGGTAAAGGATAAATATTGACTTCATCTTGACATTCCGCAAGTGGTTTTTGGCATGCTAAAGTATTGACTCCGTCAATATTCATCGAGCATGATCCACAAACGCCCTCTCTACATGACTTTCTAAATGCTAATGAAGGATCAACTTCGCTTTTAATTTTATTAAGAATATCTAAAACCATAGTATCTGACTTAGGATAGTTGATTTCAAAAGTATCTATTTTAGGATTTTCGTCAGCATTACCAGACCAACGATAAATCTTAAAAGTCTTTACTTTATTATTAGCTTCCGCTTCATTTAACCCATCAATATTTGAATATTTTTTTCCTTCTGTTGGAACTGAATTCTTAGGTAACCTCAGCTGAACCATTAGTAAATTCTAACCTCAGGCGCAATGACTTTTGCTTTGTTGCTGATGGTTGTCATTCTCACTGGTCTTTTTGTGACCTCAAACTTATCTTCATTCATCCAAACAATTGAATGGTTCATCCAATTTTCATCATCTCTATCTGGAAAGTCTTCTCTTGCGTGAGCTCCTCTACTTTCAGTTCTATTAATAGCAGAAGCTCCTACACTTCTTGAAATTTGCATTAAATTATGTAGCTCTAACGCTTCTACTATATCTGTATTAAACACACTAGATTTATCCTTAACTTCGATATGACTTAACTCTGATGACAATCTTGCAAGTTCTTCATTGCCAAGAGCTAAAGTTTCTTCATCTCTATAAACACCAAATCTTGACTGAACTGTTTTTTGCATTTTATCTCTTAATTGACCAACAGAGATATCGCCTTTGTTATGTAAGATGCCATCAAAACGACTAATAATTTCATCTGTCTGTGACTGACTTGGTTTTTTATTATGTTTTTCTTTTTCTAAAACCTCTGATGCTCTGATTGCTGCTCCCTTACCAAAAACTAATAATTCTGCTAGAGCATTTGTTCCTAATCTATTTGCCCCATGAACAGAGGCGCAAGCTCCTTCTCCAATAGCCATTAACCCCCGGCATACCTCTTCTGTATTACTGCTAGTTGGAACTAACACCTCAGATCTAAAATTTGTCGGAATTCCCCCCATACAAAAATGTACCGTAGGAATTACAGGTATAGGTTCCTTATTAATATCCACGCCACAAAATGTTCTGGCAGATTCAGAAATACCTGGCAATCTTTTTGCCAATAATACTGGGTCAAGATGGTCAAGATGAAGGTTAATGTAATCTTTATTAGGTCCGCATCCTCTTCCTTCTTTTATTTCCATACTTATAAATCTTGATATGACGTCTCTTGCCGCAAGATCTTTTGCGTGAGGAGCATAATCAAGCATAAACCTTTTACCTTCTGAGTTTTTTAAATATCCACCTTCTCCTCTGGCAGCTTCTGAAATTAAAACACCAACTCCGTATATGCCAGTTGGATGAAATTGAATAAACTCCATATCAGACAATGGCAAACCTGCTCTTAAAGACATACCAGCTCCATCGCCTGTACAAATATGAGCACTAGTTGAAGATTGAAATATTTTTCCATATCCACCTGTTGCTAAAATTGTAATTTTAGCAAGGAACCTATGCATACTTCCATCTTGAATATTAATAGCAAAAAATCCGCATATCTCCCCCTGATCTTCTTTTATTAAGTCTAAGGCAAAATATTCATTATAAAACTGAACATCATGTTTTAGACACTGCTGATAAAGTGTATGAAGCATTGCATGTCCCGTTCTATCAGCTGCAGCGCAAGCCCTATGAGCTGGCTCACCTTTTCCATATTCGGTTGAATGACCACCAAAGGGTCTTTGATAAATTTTACCATCTTTATTTCTAGAAAAAGGCATTCCTAAATGCTCTAATTCAATAACAGCTTCAGGTGCATTAGAGCATAAATACTCAATACTATCTTGATCTCCTAACCAATCAGAACCTTTAACAGTGTCATACATATGCCATTTCCAATCGTCCTTTCCCATATTACCTAAAGCAGCACCGACACCACCTTGAGCAGCAACCGTATGACTTCTAGTTGGATATACTTTACTAATGCATGCCGTTTTAAGTCCTTTTTCGGCACAACCAAGGGAAGCTCTTAATCCAGAACCTCCTGCTCCTAAAACCGCAACATCTAAAATATGGTCTTGTATTTCGTAACTCATGCACTCAATCCTATAATAGGTAATACCATCACTGTTAAAATAATTAAAACTAAATAAGTAGAAATTTGAAATATTTTTTTTATTTTATTTTTAAAATAATCATCATAAATAGACCATAACTCTAATCTGGCATGCAAGAGTGCATTAAAAAAAAATCCTAATAAAAGAAATTTAGCCAAGGGTTTACTTAAATTATTTTGAACTTCGATTTGATTTAGTTGAAAATTACTAAAAAAAAATATTACAAATACTAAAGTCAGAAATATTAAAGTTAATGAACTCATCCTATGAAGATTCCATTTTGTTGAAGGTTTCATTAAAATATAACCACTCCCGCTAAACAAGTAAGAAAGAAATTTACAAATAAAATAATATAAGAAATTTTATACACTATATTTATT
>JAQBUY010000030.1 GCA_027623775.1 Pseudomonadota bacterium | reverse complement strand
TATTAATAAATTTTATAGTCTACTCGGCGATGAGCTTTTAGCATCATATTATCAAATTGAAAGTTTCCAAGAGTTGGTATTTGAGCAAGCTTATCAACTATCAAATTACTATAAGACAATGGGCAGATATCAAGATTCTTTAGCTTTATTGTCGATTTTAAGCGAAATCGATTCTAATAATAAAGATCACTATCTCATTCAAAAATATGACCTCATGCTCAACTTATCAAGAAATGAAAAGATATTCAGCTTGTTAAAAGAATTTCGTTCTGAAGTTGAGATATTTAATTTTATGAAACATAAGTTATACTTACAATACGCCAATTCCTTTAATATAGATAAGCAGCAAATAATGGATTATTTTTATTCCATAAGTAATAATTTTGAGACTGACTTGAAGTTAAATTTAGCTTTTGAGGTCTCAAGTTTTCTTTATTCGAAATATAACTTAACTGAATCTTTAGCGTTTTTGGAAGAGTGTTGTTTTGAATCGATCAATAATTCTCAGTCAGTAGAATATATATTTAGATATGGAGCATTATTAGAAGAATCAAAAAGAATACCTGAGGCTGAACAATTCATTACTAAAAGTATTGAGTATTCAGGTAATAATCCAAGTCCTATTATACTAAATTATTTAGCTTACCTTTGGGTTGAAATGGATAAAAATTTAGATATTTCTGAAAATATGTTAATCAAAGCTGTTTCAGATACTGATGCTAATAATGGCGCCATCCTTGATAGCCTAGGTTGGTTATATTATAAAAAAAATAATCTAGATATTGCTGAAAAATGGATTCATGATGCTTATATTTTAGAACCGGCTGAACCAGAAATTATCGATCATTTATCACAGGTATATAAAAAACAAGGTAGAAAAAAAGAGTCTCAATATCTGGATGCTAAAATTTTGAATTTCCATAAAGATTATTTTAAGTTCGAACAAGTATTAAATAGAAATTATGAAAACTAAATTTAAAAGTTAATCCAAAATCAATACTGATCTTAAAGTTGTTGGTTACTTAAAAAACCATAAAAAACATAGATTAATATCTAGTGTTGCTATATTAAAACTAGCGGATGATATTTATATAACTAAAAGTAAAAAAAATAATATTTTATATATTGATGGTAATTCAAAAAGAAAATTAATAATTAAAAATGATATTATTGATAAAACTATAAAATTTTTTGATAAAAAATATTTTACGAAGACAACTTTATTTATAAAAGTTATTAAATTCATTCCTATTGGCTATGGTCTTGGCGGAGGTTCTTCTAATGCAGCGGTTGTTTTAAGATATTTATATAGTCTGCATTCTATAACTGACAATAATTTTAATTATGATTCTCATCTAATAGGGTCCGATGTTTCTTTGTTTAAAGAAAATTTACCTAAAATAATTGACGGAATATCTTCCGTGAAAATTAAACTTAAGCGTAACTATAGTTGGAAAAAGATATACTTACTCTTACCATCAAAAAAAAACCCAACAGAAAAAATTTTCTCTTTATATCATAATGACAAGAAAAAATTTTTATTATTTAAAAATATGACAAATAATGAGTTATTAGTTCCAGCAATGAATTATAATAGAGAGATGAAAGAGATAATTTTATTATTAAATAGAAATCATAACCTATTTTTAAAATACGGAATGACTGGGAGCGGGTCTGGAGTTTTCATTATTTTTAGAGGTAATTCACAAGTTAGATCTTTTTTTAATGAATTTAAAAGCCTTTTTCCTCTTGCATCAATTGAAAAATCAGAATATTTCAGTTAAGTTCATGTATCTTGATGGGGCGTAGCCAAGCGGTAAGGCACCGGGTTTTGATCTCGGCATGCGTAGGTTCGAATCCTACCGCCCCAGCCAAAGAAAAAAAATTATTATTAAATCACAAATGAGTAGTTCGTTAATTTATTCTCTTAGAGAGGCATATATCAGTTACAGTAAAAAAGAAATTTTTACTGATTTAACCTTTAATTTACAGCGTGGTGAATTTATAGCTCTCGTTGGTAAAAATGGAGTAGGTAAATCAACATTAATGAATGTTATTTCTGGTAAGCAGGATATTGACCAAGGAGAAGTTTGGTCTCCTGAAGGGCTTCAATTATCTTATTTTAATCAAGATTTTCATTTTATTAATGAGGATCAGACAATTGAGAACGAATTAAGTAAACTATTTAAAGACGAAAATGAATATTATAAAATTGATATATTCTGTGAAAATCTATTTTTAGATAAAACTAAAAATATCAAAACTTTATCCGGAGGTCAAAAAAGACGGGTAGGTTTGATTAAATCTTTAATTGTTGATTCTGATATTTTATTACTTGATGAACCTACAAATCATTTAGATCTAGAGTCAATTATTTGGTTGGAAAATTATCTCAAAAATTATAGTGGAGCAATTCTGTGTGTCAGTCATGATAGGCAGTTTTTGAATAATTTTACAAATAAGGTTTTTTGGTTAGATAGGGGCAATTTAAAAGTAAGCCCTAAGGGTTTTAATAATTTTGATCAATGGTCTGCTGATTTGCTAGATCAAGAGGCACGAGAGTTAAGAAACCGAAAACAATTTGTTAATATTGAGACAGAGTGGGCGAGTAGGGGAGTTAAAGCGAGAGTTAAAAGAAATATTAAAAGAGTTCAAAGAGCTAAAGAATTAAAACAGCAATTAGAAAACGACGTCTCTTCATACAAAAGAGCAATTGCAAAAATTAAAACTAAAGCAATCACAGCATCTGATAATGAGGCAAAATCAATTATAGAGTTTTATAATACTTTTCTTTCTTATAAGTCGCCATCTGCAAAAATTATTTTAAAAGATTTTACTTTTAAAATTGCAAAGAATGATCGAATAGGAGTGTTAGGAAATAATGGGACTGGCAAGTCAAGTTTTCTAAAAATTTTAGTTGGAGAATTGGAAGTGGATAAAGGAACGGTGAAAGTTAAAAAAGATTTAGAATTTTCTTATTTTGATCAAATGAGAAATGACCTTAAAGACGAATTGCCTATAAAAAAAATATTAGTTCCTAATGGTGGGGATTATATAAAAGTTTATGGCAAAGAAAGGCATGTGTGTAGTTATCTTAAAGATTTCATGTTTGACCCTTCAAAAGTTAATGAAACTGTTGAAACTCTATCAGGAGGGCAGAAAAATAAACTATTATTATCTAAAGTTTTAGCTAATCCAAAAACGGGCTTAATACTAGATGAACCTACAAATGATTTAGATATAGAAACCTTAGATTTATTAGAAGAAATGCTAGTTCAATATAAAGGTACCTTACTCATAGTTTCTCATGATCGAGACTTTTTAGATCAAACGGTTAACAAAATTTTATTTTTTGAGGGAGACGGCGAGGTAATATTTTTCAATGGTGGATATAGTGATTTTCTTCAATATCAAACGATCCTAGAGGAAGAAAAAAAATTAATTAATACAATTATAAATAACAATACATCTAAATTAAAAAGCGATTCAAACAAAAAAAACAAAAAAAAATTAACGTATAAATTAGAATACGAATTAGAGAAAATTCCTTCGATTATTGACCAATTACATGTAGATATTAAAAATACAGAAGAACAATTAAGTAACCCTGACCTTTATAAATTAAATAAAGATTTATTTATTGATTTAACCAAGAAGCTTCAAGATTATAATTGTAAATTAGAAAATTCTGAAGAAAGATGGGTAGAGTTAATGAGCATGAAAAGTGAATAATAACTTCAAATTAGCTGTTAATCAATATATCGATACTTTTAACTTAGACTTAATATTTGAAAAAATTCAAGTACCTAAAAATCAAATTTTTTTTATAGGGGGAGTTAGCCGATCAATCATTTTAAACGACTTTAATAATTACGATATAGATTTAGTAGTACCTAAAATTAATAATGAAACTTTAGAGTCGCTTAAGGATAATTTTGAAATAAAATTAAACCATAATTATAAAAATATTTCTTTTAAGTTTAATGATTTAGAAGTTCAAATCAGTTCTTTCCGTAAAGATATTAGTAATTATGGAAGACACGCTAAGGTAGAATTAGCTGAAACTATCGTTATAGATTCAGCTAGAAGAGATCTAACATTTAATGCTATTTATATAAATCTTTTAGGTGAAGTGACAGATTTTTATTCAGGCGAACAAGATTTATTAAATTCTCAATTAAGATTTCTTGGTAATCCGGTTGAACAGATTCAAGAGGATTATTTAAGAGCAATTAGATATATAAGATTTCTTTCATTATTTAATAAGCCAGTTTCAATTCAAATAGATATTGATGCAATTAAAATGTTATCTAAAAATATTATAGATTTTGTGAAGCCTAATAAAATTAAACATGAGATGCTCAAAATAAAAAAAATGGAATTTCCGAATAATTCTTTACAGTTTATAAGTCAAAATAAAGAACTAGTGTTTTTAAATGATTTTTTAAATTAATTGTCTTGAGATTTCAGTAATTATTACGGCAACTGAAGTTGCTAAGTTTAAGGACCTTGTATTTTTTTTCATGGGAATAGTAATTTGAAATTTAATTTCATCATGTATTTTTTTTGGTAATCCTGCGGTTTCTTTCCCAAAAATGACAATATCCTTTTTTTGAAATTCAAAATCATAAAAACTTTTTTTAGTTTTAGTAGTGGCTATGATAACCCGAGATTTGTTAGAATTGCTGAAATCAATAAAATTTTCCCAATTTTCGTGCCTAATTAAATTACAATGTTGCATATAATCCATTACGGCACCGCGAAATCTCTTATCTGTGAATGAGAAATTTAAAGGGTTAATAATATGAAGGGGGAAACCCAGGCATGCTGAAGTCCTGATTGCTACAGCAACATTTTGGGGCATATCTGGCTGATAGAGGCAAATTTCAAATTTATGCGTCATGATGACTACTACTTATGCTATATCTTCCTAATAAAATATTTTAATCATATTAATATTATAATTATGTCAGAAAATAATAAACCAAGAAGAGATTTTATAAAATTAGCGTCAATGACCTTAGGTGGTGTAGGTGCCGCAAGTCTTGCAATTCCTTTTATTAGTTCAATGCAACCCGGTAAAGACGCTTTAGCTCTGGCTTCTACAGAAATAGACTTAACTCCCATACCTGAAGGTGAGAGCCTCACAGTAGTTTGGAGAGGAAAACCAGTTTTTATTAGGCATCGCTCCCAAGAAGAAATTCAAATTGCTCAAGAAACTAAAATTGAAGATTTAATTGATATTGAGGAAGATTCAGTAAGAGTACAAAATGATAAGTGGCTTATTGTATTAGGAGTTTGTACACATTTAGGATGTGTTCCTTTAGGACAAAAAACAACAGACTCAAAAGGTGATTATGGAGGATGGTTCTGTCCTTGTCATGGCTCTCATTATGATACTTCAGGTAGAATTAGAAAAGGCCCAGCCCCAAAAAATTTAGAAGTTCCACCATATGTTTTCCTTAGTGAGAATAGAATAAAGATAGGATAGTAAAAAATGAGTTTTAACGATCCACACGGTTATAAAAAAAATCTTAGTTCTCCATACACAGGAGTAAAGGGGTGGATTGATTCCAGATTGCCCCTAATAAGAATGATGGAAGCGGAATACCTAAAGTTCCCAGTTCCTAAATCTTTGAATTACTTTTGGTCTTTTGGTGGGATAGCTATGTTTTGTTTAATAGGTTTAATTTTATCAGGGATTTTTCTTGGAATGCACTATAAGCCTTCAGCGGCAGAGGCATTTAATTCCGTAGAAAGAATTATGAGAGATGTCCAGTTCGGTTGGTTAGTTAGATATCTGCATATGAACTTAGCTTCTTTCTTTTTTATAGCTACTTACATCCATATATTTAGAGCACTTTATTTTGGTTCTTATAAGGCCCCGAGAGAATTAGTTTTTATTTTTGGTATGTTGATGTTTCTTTTAATGATGGGTACAGCCTTTTTAGGTTACACATTACCTTGGGGGCAAATGTCTTACTGGGGTGCCACAGTTATAACAAATCTATTCTCTGCAATACCTGTAGTAGGGGATTCTATTCTACTTACCTTGCTGGGTGATTTTACTGTAAGTGACGCTACTGTTAACCGATTTTATGTACTTCATTGGTTGCTAGCTTTTGCAATAGTAGGCCTAGTAGTTTTTCATGTAATTACTTTGCATATGACTGGTTCTAATAATCCTACTGGAATGGAACCGCAAAATTGGGATGAGACTTTAAGTTTTCATCCTTATATGACGATTAAAGATACTAAAGCAATGGTTTTATTTTTTATACTTGTTGCATTTATTCTTTTCTATTACCCAAATATTATGGGGCATAGTGATAACTATATCAGAGCTAACGCATTAGTAACTCCAGCTCACATTGTGCCTGAATGGTATTTCTTACCTTTTTATGCAATCTTAAGAGCTATTCCTGACAAGTTAGGTGGAGTTTTAGCTATGTTTGGATCTATTGCCGTACTTTTTATACTGCCATGGCTCGATACATCTAAAGTAAGATCTTGTTTATATAGACCTATTTGGAGAATTTGTGTATTGCTCTTTGCTTTAAATTTCTTTGTTTTAATGTACATGGGAGCAAAACCAGCTTCAGATATTTATGTACTAATATCTAGAATAGGGACAGCATACTGGTTTTTATTCTTTTTAGTTCTAGCTCCACTAGTTGGTTATCTAGAAACCCCTAGACAACCCGTTACCATTTCAAATTATATTAGAGATAAGAAGGCATAATATTAAAAATGATTAAAAAAATTCTTTTAGCAATTTTATTTATAAATTTTTATACTTTTACATTTGCTTCTGAAGCAAAAATTGAAATTCCAAAGTATGACTGGTCTTGGAAGGGATTTTTTGGAACTTATGACAGATCAGCTGCCCAAAGAGGATTTAAGGTTTATAAAGAGGTATGTTCAGGTTGTCATTCTATGAATTTATTATCATATAGAAATTTAGAAGATCTTGGTTTTAGCGAAGATCAAATTAAAGTTATTGCAGCTTCTTCTTTGATTGAAGATGGCCCGAATGCAGAAGGTGAGATGTATGAAAGAGATGCTTTGCCATCAGATAGATTTGTAGATCCTTATCCAAATGCAAATGCCGCAAGAGCTTCTAATAATGGAGCCTATCCCTCAGATTTATCTTTAATTGTAAAAGCACGCCCTAAAGGAGCTGACTATATAAAAGCATTGTTAATGGGCTATGTGGAACCACCTCAAGGAGTTACTGTTCCTGAAGGGATGTACTATAATGCTTATATGGAAGGTCATCAAATTGCGATGCCAGCACCACTTATAGACGGTTCGATAGACTATGATGAAGGAACGGAACCAACTTTAGATCAGCTTGCTACAGATGTAACTACATTCATGGCCTGGGCAGCTGAACCTTATCTTGAAGATAGAAAGAGATTAGGAGTTAAAGTAATATTATTTCTATTAGTTCTTTTTGTTTTAACTTATATTTCTAAAGAAAGAATTTGGAGAGACGTTAAATAAATTACTTAATTAAACGTTAAATAAGAAGTGCATCACATCACCATCTTTAACAATGTAGTCTTTGCCTTCTAATCTTAATTTACCTTTTTCCTTTGCTCCCTGTTCTCCCTTGTAAGCAATAAAGTCTTTAAATGAAATTGTTTCCGCACGAATAAATCCTTTTTCCATATCTGAGTGAATTTTTCCAGCTGCTAATGGAGCAGTATCGTTCTTAACAATAGTCCAAGCCCTAACTTCTTTTTCACCTGCTGTAAAAAAATTAATATAGTTTAAAATTTCATAACCTTTTTTGATGACTCTTTTAAGGCCTGTTTCTTTTAATCCTAAGCTTTCCAAGAATTCCTGTTTTTCTGATTCCTCTTCTATTTGTGAAATTTCAGATTCTATTTTAGCGCTGACTATTAAAACTTCAGAACCTTTTTCTTTTGCGTAATCTTCAACTATTTTAGTATAATGATTCCCACTTTGAGCAGAAGATTCATCTACGTTACAGATAAAGACAACAGGTTTTGTGGAAATTAATTTATATTCCTCAAGATGAACTAGTTCTTCAATTGATAATGTGGTTAAAAGACTTTTACCTTCAGATAAATCGTCTATGGATTTCTTTAAAATTTCTACTTTCTTTTTCTCATCATCATTTTTTGGAAATTTTTTGATTTTTTGATAATTTCTATCTAATATTTCTATATCAGAGAGTGCGAGTTCAGTATCAATGATTCCTATATCTTGGATAGGGTCAATTCGATTTTCAACGTGCTGGATATCATTGTCATCAAAGCACCTCACAATATGAAATAAGGCATCTACAGATCTTATATGAGTTAAAAAAGCATTACCTAACCCTTCTCCTTTAGAAGCTCCTTTAACTAAACCTGCTATATCAACAATTTCAAAAACTGCCGGAATTACTTTTTCTGGTTTAGCTATTTCAGTAATATCCTTTAATCTGCCATCAGGAACTTTTACTAATGCAGTATTAGGATCTATAGTTGCAAAAGGATAGTTTGCAGCAAGTGCCTGCTCATTTTCGCATAAAGCATTAAATAAAGTCGATTTACCGACATTAGGCAATCCTATAATTCCACATTTCATTTTATCAAATCCTCAAGTTTGAAAGATGTTTATTTAAAAATATTTGAGAAAAATTCAAATAAATGATTTCAAAAATTCCGTAAATAATTTTAATTTCTTTCTGTTTAAAGTTTCCTAGTACGTGCTTTGTTACTTTATTTTTATCTCCAGGATGATCAATACCTATTCTTAATTTCCAATAATTAGTTCCAATATTTTGAGAGATATTTTTAAGACCATTATGTCCTGCATTTCCACCACCCTGTTTTAACTTCACAAATCCTAATTCTAAATCAAGCTCATCATATAAAACTATTAGTTTATCTAAATCAAAGTTGCTGACAGTTTTAAGACTTAAAGTGCCTTTGCCAGATTCATTCATGTAAGTTTCTGAGATTGCTATTTGAAAATGCTCTCCATCAATAGAAAATTTATTGGATAATTGATAGTTTTTAAATTTTTTAGTTTTAAGTTCTAATTTTTCAATTAAATAGTGCCCAAGCATTAATCCAACACTATGACGATTTAACTTATGTTTGAGGGCAGGGTTACCGATACAATAAAGAGTATGCATGCGAAAAAGTAATTTATATTACTCTGCTGCCTTATCTTCTTTCTTTTCTTCTGCTTTCTCATCATTGGCTGCTTCTTTGGTCGCTCCTGCTTCAGGTGTCGCAACTTCCTCAACCTTAGGAGCTTGTATAGTTGACAACATGAAATCTCTGCCAACAATAGTAGGTTTCATTCCTTCACCAAGTTCAACTGAGCTTAATCGGATATCATCGCCAACTTCTTTTCCCGCTAAATCAATTTCAAATTTTTCAGGAATATTATTTGCTAAACAGCTAAGTTCTATTTCTCTTCTTACTATATTAAGAACTCCACCCTGTTTTAAACCTGGTGATAGTTCTTGATTTATAAATTCTATTGGAATCGATACTACAATTCTTGTCTTATCGTCAACTCTTTGAAAATCGACATGAATAGGGAAGTTTTTAACTTTATGTCTTTGAATACTTTTTACAACTACAGATTCTTTTGTGCCATCAATATCTAGCTCAAAAACCTTTGAGTAGAACTGACCTTCTTCGAATCTTTTTTTAAGGGTTATGTTATGAACAGAAACCATTTTTGGCTCAATTTTACCGCCATATATAATAGAAGGAACCATTCCTTCTTTAAATACAGGACTGGTATTCCCCTTTATTCTATTTTTAGCAGGTATGCTTCCACTGATTTTCATAGATGCAGTTTATATATTAATTTCAGGATTTAATCAAATAATGATGAGATAGACGTCTCATTATTTATACGCATTATTGCCTCACCAAATAAGGGGGCTACTGATAAAAATTTCATGTTTTTTGGGACTTCGAATATAGGTTTGATAGAGTTAGTGCAAACCATTTCTTTAATAACAGAGCCATGAATGTTATCTAGAGCCTTACCTGAGTAAACTCCATGAGAACAGTACCCGTAAACCTCGGTTGCTCCCTTTGCTTTGAGTGCTATAGCAGCATTACAAATAGTTCCTCCAGAATCAACTAAATCATCAATAATTATACATTTCTTACCTTCTACATTACCAATAACGTTCATAGCAGCTGATACACCTGGGGTATCTCTTCTTTTATCAATAATAGCAAGATCTGCGTCTAGTTTTTTTGCAAATGATCTAGCCCTCATTACTCCGCCAACGTCTGGAGAGACAAAAACTAAATTATCAGATCTTTTATTATCAATTATATCTTTAGTAAATAAGGGTTGGGCATATAAATTATCAAGAGGGATATCAAAAAAACCTTGAATCTGGCCAGCATGAAGATCCATAGTTAAGACTCTATTTGCTCCAGCTGTTGTTATCAGATTTGCTACCATTTTAGCTGAAATTGGAGTTCTAGGGCCTGTTTTTCTATCTTGTCTAGCATATCCAAAGTAAGGAAGAACTGCTGTAATTCTTGAAGCGGAACCCCTTCTTAAAGCATCAATTGTAACTAATAATTCCATTAAATTGTCATTAACAGGAAATGAGGTTGATTGGATGATAAAAACATCCTCGCCTCTTACATTTTCATGAATTTCAACAAAAATTTCTTTATCTGAAAATTTTGTGATTGTAGCATCGGCTAGTTTTATCTTGATATAGTCAGCAATCTCTTTGGATAAATCATGATTGCTATTTCCTGAAATAATTTTCATTTAGTACTATGTTTATACATAGAATAATTATTTATTCCAAACTATTTTATAGCAACTAGGCTTAGATTTCTTCCATAATCAGAATATTTTCTGTGTTTAGATTGCCTGTAACTAAAATAATTAACATCCAAGTAGGTATTTTTTTTATAATCTTTGATAGATCTAATATTTTGATTTTGCAAAATATTAGTGGCAAATTTCGGAAGATTAAAATAAAGTCTATTTCCTCTTAATGAAGAGTAAGGATTGGTCTTGGGAAGCTTAAAATTATTTAAAAAATCATAATTTACTTCATATGAATATTTCCTAATGCAAGGACCTATAACAACATTTATAGAATTAACAGAACTTCCAATAAGAATCATTTTTTCAATAGTTTTTTCTATTATTCCATTAGAAAGTCCTTTCCAACCCGCATGACAAATTCCGATATTATAATTTTCATTATCAAAAAATATTAAAGGAATGCAGTCCGCAGTTGTGATTCCTAAGATTAGATTACTTGAATTCGTAACTAGTGCATCAGCATTACCTTTATTATCTGATTCCTTATTGATTATTAGGCAATTATTAGTATGAGATTGGTGAGGTATAACCAATACTCTATTTAAAAGATTCATTTTATTTTTAGCATAATCGATATTTTTTTCAATTAGCTCGGGATTGTCTTTTGAAAATTTTCCACAATTAAGACTTTTATATATCCCTTTGGAGTAACCGTAATTTTTAGAAAAAAACTTAAAATTTATTCTGTTCTTACTATTCATAATTTTTTACATTAAAGTTTTTAAAAACTAATCCCATTTGACCATCTTCGCTCCCGGTTAATAAATCTTTAATAATCTTATTCTTAACATCGGTTGAGTTATTAAAAAAACTTGAAGTATATTTTTTAATAAAATCAGATTGAGAAACTATTTCAGAATTATGAGGATAAAATAATTTCTTCAGCCTACTGAAATCAACAGAAAATGAATAATCGACACCCTCGAAAGATTCAAATAAATTTATTTTTTTATGTTCTCTTAATGCTCTAAGGGAACTTTTTCTAGAGTACCCATAGTCATTTGTTGTAAAAAAAAATTTATTAATTTTACTATGAAGATTCTGAATAAAAAAATCTATAAGAGAAGAATGCTCTAATATATCATTTTCTTTAAAAACAATAAATTCAAAATCTTTCTTTATATAGTCTGATGGAATTGAACTTAGAGCACTTAAAAGGTAACGGTTTTTTTCTTTAGTAATAAAAATTTCAGAAAATTTATTATTTTTATAAATATATTGCTTATGTCCAAATGCATCTAAAAATTCATTAGAGTAAATGAAGACTATAAATTCATCCTCAATCGAAAAATCATTAATATCAGAAATAATTGAAAAGTTTGGGAGTTTATTAAATTTTTGTAGTTGTTTAGTGAAATAGGAACTTTTTTCTAAAAATGTTGTGCTTAAAATCTCAATTCCATTATTATTCATCTGTTCGATAATATCATATGTTAAATATCCATTACCTGGGCCAAGTTCTAATAAATGAACCTTCTTGATACCTGGATTTTTATTAAAGAATTGGTTAAATAGAGCAATTCCAAATAGAGATGATATTTCAGGAGATGTTATAAAGTGCCCTTTAATACCAATTTTATCTTCCTCTTCATGATTATAAAATCCTGATGTTTCATGGAAATTTGATATCTGCACAAAATCTTGAATGCTAATCTTTTGAAAAGCATTTAAAACTCTGTTTATTTCTTGTTGTACAGACATTGAAATGTAATCACTAAGCCAAGTATTAAAATGGGTATACTTAGAATTTGAGCAACTGTAAAATAAGTAAAAATAAATCCGATGTGAATATCAGGTTCTCTAATAAACTCAATCATAACTCTAACTAATGCATAATTAATTAAAAAAAGACCTGTTACTAAACCTGTTTTCACCTTAAAAAAAAAGTAAATTATATTTAGCGCAATGAAAGGCAAGATGCCCTCTAGTAGAGATTCATAAATCTGAGATACATGCCTATAAAAATCTTCATTAGGATACCTCACACTAATCATAAAATTAGTCTCTCTTCCTATTAACTCTTTATTTAAAAAATTAGCAATTCTACCCAAACAAATACCTACTGGAGCAGTTAAGCAGATTAGATCCGTTACTTTAAATAAAGAAATTTTATGTTTATTGGTAAAATAAATAATACTTAATAGACACCCAATAAAAGCTCCATGAAAAGACATTCCCCCCTCCCAAATCTTAATAATCGATAATGGATTTGAAAAATAATAATTTATATTATAAAAAAAAATATAACCTAATCT
>JAQBUY010000029.1 GCA_027623775.1 Pseudomonadota bacterium | reverse complement strand
TAAACTTTTAATTAAATAGAAATATCTAATTAATAGAATTTTTAAGCGATCTATGCATTGCTTTTATATCTTTAAAGTCTGAGTAGGAATACTTATCAAAATATTTTTTATTAGGTTTGTCAGAGAAAATATTAGAAAAAGCATCTAAATATAAGAAACTTATAGTCCTATAAAAAGAATTAAGCTTTTGATTTTCGTTTAAACTTTTCATTGAAATTGGTTCAAACATTTCCTGTATATTTTTAAATTTAGATTTGAATAATATTGTTCCAGAAAATGGTTCAAGGACAGTAATTATTGCACCTGACGCATATAACGAATGTATCTGATCCTTGTCTTCATTTTTAATTATTCTTTTATAACCAATTAGTTCTGTATCAATAACGTAATCAGAAGCAGGTAATTTTATTGATATTTGAGTAGTGTCTGAAAACCTTTTCAGTACACCGGTTATCTTTTGGTCTTTTGAATAAGGTATAACCAGATTTTGTTCAATAGCAGAATTCGAGGAAAGTATTGAAGTGACTCTATGTCCAATAGAATTTATTACAGCTTGTTCAGTTGATTTATTTGAAAAAAAATTAGGAAATTGCTTTTTTAATTCTTCATTAAAATTTATATTTATTTTGAAGTTATTTTTAAATTTTTTATCGATATCCATACATTCAAATAAAATTTCAAATATTGTATAGATATCTGCCTGAATTTTTTATTTATTTGTACATTTGCCAATCATATTCACTAATTTTTTATCTATGTAAAATTCTTTATATAGATCACTTACATTAATTTTTTTATCAGTGGAATAAATAGCTGTAGCTGTAGCGCTAAGTGAATTGATTATTTCTTTTGTAGAATTATCATAAATGGACACTTCAGGAAAAAAAGAAATATTATACTGGGTAATTCCTTTTTCAAAATTATAGATTGCAATACTATCTGCTCCAATACTCGGACTCAAAACCAAGGCTGCCTTATTAGATGATTTTTTAGCAGCGATATTTTTTTTGTTTTTAAAGAGTTGAAAAAGATTTTTATTAATTTCTTTTTTATTATTTACATAAAAAGGATAAAAATATTTGTAATTTATCTCATTATCACTGAATTTTCCTTGTAAAGTAAGGCCTGAGTATATAATTTCACCTGTAGAAGATTTACTTATGGTGAATAAAATAAATGACAATATAAAAAAAGTTTTCATTTTAGCTTTGTTCCTAATTTTATCCTTATTTCCACATTATTCAAAATCAAATACTAACTACACCTTATCAACTGTAACAAAAGTTGAGCCAATTTTTTTAAGTGTAAAGAAAAATCAACCTTATGAAATTTGTAAATCTGTTACAGTTCCTATTACTGAGAATAATAATAAAGTCAGCCCTGGCGATGTTGTCAAAGGAGGAATTATTGGGGGTATTATTGGAAATAATATACCTGGCGAAAAAAATGGTGGTAAAATTGGAGCCTTTATTGGAGCAATAATAGGGGCAGAAAAATCAAAAAATTCTGAAAAACTAATAGGCTCAAGAGAGGAAAAACACTGCCTTACTGAGTTCTCAACAAAAGATCAATTAATTATAAAAGGTTATAATATTCATTATAAGGACATGAATAATAATACTGGTTCTATTGAGTCTTTAAAGCCTTATAAGATTGGAGATAAAATAGAGATTATAGTTACTACTTATTTAGAATAATTATCTTATACTTCTTCCACCATCAACCGGTATAGTGCTCCCAGTCATAAATGAGGCCTCTTCACTAGCGAGAAAACACACAAGATTAGCCACTTCTTGAGGGTACCCTATTCTTCCAATAGGATGGGCTTCTTTCATACGAATATTATATTTCGAAATAGAATTTATTTCTTTTTTTAATGAAGTGACCATTTGGGTATCAATGGCACCAGGGGCAACCGCATTCACTCTGATTTTATATTTTACTAAATCGAGAGCTAAGGAAGCAGTAAAAGAAACAATCGCACTTTTTGATGTTGCATAAGCCAGCATATTTTTTGCTCCTCGAATACTCGTAATAGAAGCAAGATTAACTATTGATCCTATTTTAGATTTTTTCAACAAAGGTAAAGTATATTTACATCCAAGGAATATACTTGTTATGTTCGTAGACAGAACATGATTCCAAAGTTCTAGAGATGTTTTTTCGACATCGCCACTTACTCTAATACCTGCATTATTAATTAAGATATCAATTTTTTTATATTTTTTTTCTAAATATTTTTTTAAATTTTTCCACTGCTCTTCTTGAGTAACGTCAATTGTATAGTATTCTAAGTTTTGACTATTTTTTAAATGAGATTGAGAGAAATTTGTTCCAATAACTTTACAACCTTCACTTAAAAGTTTTTTTACAACTGATTTCCCAATCCCTGTTTCGGCACCAGTAACTAAAGCTATTTTATTTTTAAAGCGCAAAAATTTTAAACGCCTTTACGCTGCTTCTTTTTTCCTTCAGTAAAATCTTTATAAGCTACTTTATTAGCTTCACTAGTATGAATTTCTGATGTTGGGCTTTCCCAAAAAGCTGACCCTTCGAGCCATTCATATCCATGAGTTTTAATTGAAATCACATAGGTCTTATCTGATTTTTTTGCTCTCAAATATGCCGCTTCTAATTCAGAAGTTGAGGTTACTGTTTCGCCATTAGCGCCCATACTCTTTGCATGAGCTTCAAAATCAACAAATTGTAAGTTCGTTGCTCTTGCAGCGCGAAGATTACATATATACTCCTTACCTCCTTTTGCTATTTGCAAACGATTGATAACCATATGTCCTCCATTATCACAGACAATAATAATTAATTTTTTATCATAGATGACTGAGCTGTAAATATCACTATTAGCCAAAAGATAAGAGCCGTCACCAACAAAAACAACAACATCTTGATCGGGTTTAGCCATTTTAATTCCAAGAGCACCTGAAATTTCATAACCCATACAACTAAATCCCCATTCTGTTTCAAATGTATTTTTTTGCTTAGGTCTCCATATTTGGACAACCTCACCAACTAAACCGCCCGCAGCCGTGACAACGATATCAGAAGGATCTGCATTACGATAAACAGCACCTACAGCATGAGCATAAGATGGTAACTCTTGATTGGTAGGTCCACTTTGTTTCTGAACGTAATCTCTCCACTCTGCTCTTTCTTTAACAGCCCTCTCAAACCAGACATTTGGAGCCTTCCAATCACCTAGTGTTTTAGAGAGTTCTTGAAAACCAATTTTAGCATCACTCACAACTGGAGTTGATCGATGTTTCGTCACATCGTATCTAGCGGTATTAATTGAAACTAATTTAAAATCTTCATTTTCAAAATTTGACCAAGAACCTGTTGTGAAATCTGCAAGCTTAGTTCCTACAGCTAAAGCAAGATCTGTATCTTTAGATAAATTATTACAAGACCTATCTCCTAAACCTCCAATATTACCGATATAATATGGGTCATCATTATCCATACAACCAAGTCCCATAACAGTTGAAGTTACTGGTATATTATGCTTCTTTGCAAAATCTGATAATTCTTTCTCAGCTTCAGAATAGAGAACACCTCCACCTGAAATAATAATTGGTTGTTTAGAGGATTTAATTTTTTCAGCAGCAGCTTGAATTTGATTTGTATCAGGATGAGGTCTTCTAATTTCATGAATTCTTTCTTCAAAAAATATCTCAGGATAATCATAAGCTTCAGCTTGAACATCTTGTGATATAGCAATGGTAGCAGGACCGCAATCTGCTGGATCAAGCATCACTTGAATGGCCTGAGGTAGTGAAGCTAAAATTTGCTCAGGTCTCATAATTCTATCAAAAAATTTCGATACAGATCTAAAAGCATCATTGGCTGAAACTGTAGGGTCTGTGAAATGTTCAACTTGTTGCAAAACTGGATCAGGTAGACGACTTGCAAATGTATCGCCTGGTAATAATAAAATTGGCAATCTATTGCTTAAGGCAACTCCAGCGGCTGTTACCATATTTGTTGCTCCTGGACCAACAGAAGATGTGGCAATAAAAATTTGCTTTCGTCTCATGGCTCTTGCATAAGCAATACCAGTTAAAGCCATATTTTGCTCATGATGACCTCTATAACCCGGAAGTTCATCTTGAAATTCTTCCATTGCCTGACCAATACAAGCCACATTACCATGACCGTAAATTCCAAAAGCACCAGGAAAAAGTGGTTCTTTTTTCCCATTAATTAAAGTTTTTTGAGCTATTAGATAGCGAAATAATGCTTGGGCACAGGTTAGGCGCATAGTTTTCATAATTTTACCTTTTTATATAAATTCCTAATTTTAGTAAGATGACTATAACTAAGTATTTTAAGTTTTAAAACATCCAATATAGATATTTTTTAGATTGGGTGTTTATAAATTGTTTCCTTATATTTTTCCTTTATAAAAAAACTATGAAAAAAGTTGCAGTAGTTGGTCAGATCCATCAAGCCGGATGGGAAGTTTTAAAAAATGCTCATTATGAAGTATTTGAAATTAAAGATTTTTCTCAAGATAATTTAAAGAGAGAGCTTTTCGATGTAGATGCTGTCGCTCTACGAACAACAATAATTGATGAGAATATTCTTAAAGAATGTCCTAAAATAAAAATTATTTCAAGACATGGTGTTGGTTATAATAATGTAGATCTTAATTATTTAAATAATCATAAACAAGCACTAGCAATAACCGGGACTTCCAATGCAGTCAGTGTTGCGGAGCATGTGATGACGATGTTTTTATATCTGGCAAAAAATATAAATAATTCTGATAGTTTGGTCAGAACAGGACAGTTTAAAAAACAAAGCACACTGCCTAATTTTTTTGAACTCTATAAAAAAAAAGTTTTAATTCTAGGTTTTGGAAGAATTGGTCAAGCAGTAGCTCAACGTTGTTTAGGATTTGATACAGAGGTATTTGTTTATGATCCTTTTTTAGACGATAAAACAATAAGTGAAAAAAATTGCACCAAAATTGATTTTGAGGAAGGTATAAAAATTGCAGATTTTATAACAATTCATATGCCCCTTAATGATAAAACAAAAAATTTAATTAATAAGAATTGTTTTTTAAAAATGAAAGATGAGTCTATACTTGTTAATACTGCTCGAGGGGGAATAGTTAATGAAAATGATCTTTATTGGGCTTTAAAAAATAAAAAAATTCATGCTGCAGGGACTGACGTGTTTGAAAAAGAACCACCTGATGAGAATAACCCTCTTTTTCAATTAGATAATATTGTAATGTCTCCTCATAATGCCGCTTTGACCTTAGAATGTAGAAAGAGAATGTCTATCGAGTTAGCAGAAAATATAATCTTCTATTTAGAGAATAATACCAAACTAAATAAAAATAATATTATTAATCTTCAAAAATTGGATTAATTATTTTTTAAGCTTATCAAGTAAAAAAAATTTTTCAGGATCGTATTTTTCTTTATTTTTACTTATATAATCATCAATTAAAAATAATTTTCTCTCCTCAATTTCTGTGACTTTTCTTGTATCTAAATTAACATAGAGAGAGCAAACTTCAGTAGTGGCTGCTCTATAATTTTTAGCTTTATGAAATATTTCTAATTGGTAAATAAGCCTTTTACTATCACGATCTAAAAATAAAAGATTGATATCGACCTCATCTCCCTCACGAACTTCTTGTATATATTTAGTATGTGACTCTACTGCAAAGGTTGATCTTTTTTGAATTTTAGCTGACTCCCTACCCATATCAAATTTATCAAGCAAAACATCCCAACCCTGGTCAAATAAATGGATATAAAATGCAAGATTCATATAACCATTATAGTCAGTCCATTCAGGGACAATTTTTTCTGTTCTTAAGTAAATAGACATTTATGGATATTATTTAGGTTGGGAATTATTAAGTAACATTTTCAAGTTCTTTAGCAAGGTCACCAATATCAGCTCCACCTGCCATTAGTCGCTTAACGTCGTCTCCACCAAGTTCTGATGAAAGTCCAGATCCAATTACCTCGCCTAAACTAAGAAAAGTAAAACGATCAGCAACGAGACGGGCATGAATTTCATTATGTGTAATGAGAATAATTGCAATATTTCCTAAATTTTTAACTCTTTTAACTGTTTTTAAAACTTCCATTTGTTGCTTTTGTCCTAGTGATGAAGTCGGCTCATCAAGAATTAAAATTTTAGC
Organism: Pseudomonadota bacterium; assembly: GCA_027623775.1. GTDB lineage: Bacteria > Pseudomonadota > Alphaproteobacteria > HIMB59 > HIMB59 > HIMB59. The sequence continues at coordinate 8,305 of JAQBUY010000029.1, read as the reverse complement.
ACCAAAATAAATAGCTCTAGCAATTGCTAAAGTTTGACGTTGCCCACCTGACATTGTTCCTACTGGCTGTTCAGGATTTGCTATACTAATACCAATTTTCTTCATTTCTCTGATTGTAATTTCATTCATCTCATTCATTTGCATAATACCAAAAGCTCCTGGTCCCTTTTTAATTTCACGACCAAGAAAAAAATTTCTTGTAACAGAAGTTAAAGCATTCAAAGCTAAGTCTTGATAAACAGTACCAATACCTGCATCAGAGGCTTCCCTTGGTGAGTTAAAATGAACTTCTTCCCCATCAACTTTAATAATTCCATCCGTAGCTGAATGGATTCCAGATAAAACTTTAATCAAAGTCGATTTACCTGCACCATTATCGCCAAGTAGTGCATGAACTTCTCCAGGATAAACATTTAGTGAAACACCATTTAAAGCAGTAAAGCTTCCAAACTTTCTTACTAGCTTGTTAATTTCAATGAGTGGTTTTTTATCAATCATTTTTATTTAGACGCTACCTATTACTCTCTTACGAATATTTTCATTGGTTAAAGCTGAAGCTAAGAGAACTATTCCAAGGAATACTCTATAGAACGATCCATCAACACCTGGGATATAGAAAAAGGCTTCTTTTGCAATGCCAAATATAGCCGCTCCAACGATAATTCCTACTACAGTTCCAAAACCACCTGTTAAGACGACTCCACCAATAACTGCAGCAGCGATTGCCTCTAATTCTTTTAAATTACCTTTAGCCGTGTCAGCAGTATTTGTTTCAAAAACTTGACAAGCGGCAAACATGGTCGCGCAAAAAGCAGAAAACATAAATAAAGAAATTTTTACTTTATTAGTAGGTACACCATTAGCTTTAGCAGCATTTAAATTTCCTCCAGTGGAATAAATCCAATTACCTGCTTGTGTCTGACTGAGCAATACATAGCAAATTAAGGCTAATAAAAACCATATCATAAGACAGGAATAAAGACCGTCCGCAAACTGATTGCCATAATTGTTAACATTCCAATCAACAGTAAAATAGAGCCAATCAAATAAAGGCTCCATAATGTCACCACCAAAAAAATTAGCGACAGGTCTAGCAGAGTGGAGAGTGTCTATATAAGCTTTTGCGATATCAACATCTGTAACTATTTTAGCTGTAGCAGGATCAATTTTAAAATTAGCAATTTTGTCTTGAAGGGTTGCAACCATACCTTCATTGCCAGAGGCAATTGCATTTTCTAAAGCTTTTTCAAGTCCCTTAACTCCTTTACTCTTTAGTAATAGTGTTTTAGATGCGGCGACTTTTTCATTAATATAAGTTAATTTTTCAGTTAATTTTAAAACGGTAGCTTCAGGTACTGTTTTTAGTAATTCTAATAGTTGTTCTTGAGGTAGATTTTTTGCTACATCTCTCTCAAGTTCTCCATGACCGGGAATATTTACAATATTTTTTATATCTGGAATTTCTGTAACTGTAGTAGATCCTGCTGTTTGATCTGGTTTTTTATTAAAGGCTCTATAGCAAACCTCTGTCAATCCACGTAGAAAGAATAGCCCACCAAGTGTAACTATAAAAGATGCCAAACCAGTCTTAACAATAATAAATCCTTGAAGCCAACCAAAAAATAATGTGAAGCATAGGGTGATGCAAATTGCAAGAAGGGGAGATACATCTGTAATTTTGAATAGTGTGAAAGTTTCGATATGCAGTCCTCCTTCAAAGGATACATAAGGTATGACAACAGCGAAACCCCAACGAAGTATCATAGCCATCACTCCTCCAGCAAAGCCAATCATTGACCCAATAGATAAATCAAATTCACCAGAAATAATTAGTAAACCAGCTCCTATTGCAACAATACCAAGTTGAGAGATTACTCTGAGATTATTTCTTATAGCTAAAGCATTAAAACCCTCACCAGAAAAAGGGTTTAATGAAAAGTCTCCTGCTGGAATAGAGAAGTATCCAAGCATTCCAAAAAGTAAAAGCATAACACCAACCGGCCCAACTTCAGGTCTAGCTAGAATAGCGCTATACCATTTTTTTGCGTCGTAAAGATCTGATTCTTTTCTAGGTTGATTCAGTGATTTTGAACTCATTTGCTTTTACAAGAATTTTTATAAATTAAAATTGTTTAATTAAAAAAATGGGCCACTTTTTAAGCGACCCATTTTAGAAGATAGTATTATCTATCAACTCCTGCTAAAGAAGCAACTGAAGATGCGTTAGACTTGTCCACAAAACCTGGTCCTGATGGGATGTTAGCTCCTGGTAGAAGTCCTGCACTATTGTTATACAAATGTAATACGATAACTGGGATATAACCTTGTAAACGTTGTTGTTGATCGATAGTGAAAGACACCTTACCTGAATTAATTAAATCCATAACTGGGGGACTTAAGTCAAAACAAGAATGGTGAACTGACATACCAATATCATCAATAGCTTTCTGTGTGCCTACACATGTGTGAGGACCAACAGATAAAACAGCGTCAACGTCAGGGTTAGCTTGAAGAGCAGCAGCTGCACGAGTTTCAATAGAAGCTGGATCAGAAGTTGTATCAATAAATTCTATTGGTACTGATTCTCCATAACCTTCACATCTATCAACAAGCGCTGTGTTGTAAGCTTCATGAATCATACAAAGACCTTTAGTAGCTCCTTCAGATTTAGCTCTAGCACCAGCTGACTGACCAGCTAGATATTCGGGCTGACCAACGTGCATTAATGCACCAAGACTTGCTGATGACTCTAGACCTGAGTTCATAGTAATCACTGGTACACCAGCTGCAACAGCAGCTTTAATAGCAGGGCCTAAGGCATCTGGGTCTGGTAGTGATACAACAATACCATCTGGTTGTGTTGCAGCAGCAGCTTGAATTGAACTAGCCATATCTGCCATATCACCAGATGGGGTATAAATGTATTCAAAATCTGCACCTATTGCACGAGCAGCATCTTCGCCACCTTTTTGAACTACAGGCCAGAAAGGATCTTTTCCTTCTCCGTGCGTAATCATAACATAACGTTCAGCAAGTGCTGTGCCTGTCATAAATACGACAGTCGTTAATAATAAGAATAGTTTTTTCATTATTCCTCCTAAGTTTAATAAACGTTGATAATTCAACATCTATTATTAATTAAAATTATTAGAATACCTCACATAATAAATGTCAACCGAAAATAAACAATAGTTGTTAGTAATTAATTTATATAAGTATTATCTATAAGATGTCTATCCATAATGGTTTTTAATGAGGCAATTTACTAAAAACTAATGATTAATTCTAATTTATGTTATAAAAATTTCTAAATGAAGCCTGTAATAATTTCTGATCCTTATCCAAGATCTCTTAGTCTTATTTTTACAAAAAAAAACTTAAGGCTCTTAAGGATTCTTTTCAAATTATCCATGCTCCAGAAAAGAATAAAAGTTTGTTTTATGTAAAATATATATCCAAGGCCACATTTATTATGGGTCAACCAGACTTAGATAAAAGTTTACTGAGCAAAGCAAAGAAACTGAAAGCTATATTTAACGTAGAAAGTAATTTTATGGATAATATGGATTATGACTACTGTTTTCAAAAAGGAATCCACGTATTAGCAACATCGCCTGTTTTTTCAAAACCTGTAGCTGAACTAGCACTAGGTCTTACTCTCTCTTTAATTAGAAATATTCACGGGTCTCATCAAAGCTTTATAGAGTCTAAAGAAACTTATGGTCTAGAGAGTAATGAGAATAGCTTTCTACTAACTAATAAAAAAATTGGGATTATTGGGCTGGGAGATTTGGCGAAATCTTTAGTGCCTCTTCTAACTCCTTTTTCTAATAAAATTTATGTTTATGATCCGTGGGTTCCCAATAAAATTATATTAGATCAAGGGATGGATCCTATCAGTCTAGTTAAGATGTTTGATACATGTGAAATTATTTATGTTTTGGCAGCTATTACAAAAAACAATCAATCTCTTATCGATAAAAATTTATTAAATAAGTTAAAAAAAAATTCTTGTCTTATATTAATGAGTCGTGCCGCTGTTATGAATTTTAAAGATTTTCATGCTCGTGTTAAGAAGGGGGATATATTTGCCGCTCTTGATGTTTTCCCTATTGAGCCTGTTAATAAAAAAGACCCTATAAGAAAACTAAAGAATGTTTTATTTTCTGCTCATCGAGCAGGCGCACTTAATACGACATTTACCGAGATGGGTGATATAGTATATGAGGATATGATGCTTATTAACAAAAATTTACCTCCTAGGCTTTGCAAAAGAGCTGAAAGAGAAACTGTTGGTTTATTAAGATCAAAACCCATATCGATAAACTAAAATGCTTATTCAAATAGACCCTATTTTAAGCCCTGAAATATTATACACCTTAAGAGCTATGGGGCATGGTGATCGTTTAGTATTATGTGATTCCAATTTTCCAGCATATTCAACTAATGACAACGTTCACAGACTTGATGGTGTTGATGTAGCAAGAGCAGCTAAGGCTATTTTAAGTGTTTTCCCTTTAGATAGTTTCATTCCCTCTCCCATTCAAAGAATGGAGATTGACGGTAAACCAAATGAATTAAATGATGTCCATCAGGAGCTTATAAATGTTGTAAAAGAAGTATCAGGATCTCATTGGAAAGTTTCATCGATTGAACGACAAAAATTTTATGAAGTAGCAAGTGAGGCTTTTGCTGTGATTGCAACGAATGAAACAAGACCATTTGGGTGTTTTATTTTTACCAAAGGTGTAGTTAAGCCTGATGGGAGTGTTTGGATATTAGAATCCAAATGAGCGACATTTCTATATTAGGAATATTTGTTGCCGACTTATGTTTTTTTAGCAACAATATTCCAATCAGAGGGCAAACGGTCTTAGGGACTAATCATATCATAGGACCTGGGGGAAAAGGTTCAAACCAGGCAGTGGCTGCAGCTAGATCCGGAGGTAGTGTAAATTTTATTACTAAAATTGGAAAAGATACCTATGGGGATATGGCGTTGTCTTTATATAAAGACTCGGGGGTTAAGCTCGATTCAATTATTGTCGATTCAGATTTATCTACTGGTGTAGCAGGAATTTTTATAGATGAAACCACAGGAGATAATTCAATTAATGTAGTGCCTGGAGCTGCCGGCCATTTAAAACCAGAAGATATTGATAAACACTCTGAAATTATAAAAAAATCTAAAGTATTTTTAACTCAACTTGAAATTCCAATAGAAACTACTTTATATAGTTTAAAAAAAGCAAAAGAATTTGGTTGTCTAACAATATTAAATCCAGCACCCGCAGTTAAACTTCCAGAAGATATATTTCATGATATTGATTTCTTTACTCCCAATGAAACTGAAGCGGGTTTTTATTTAAATAGAACTTTGACTAATAAAGACGATATTGAAGATGCTGGAAAAGAATTTCTATCCAAAGGAGTTAAAAATATTATTATTACTCTTGGTGGTAAAGGTTCATATTTTTCAAATAAAGATGAAAGTTTTTTTTTAGAACCATTGAAATTAAAATCTGAAGTCATTGATACAACTGGTGCTGGCGATGCATTTAATGGTGCCCTCAGTGTTGCCTTGGCTAATAATTTTAATTATAATAAATCATTAAAGTTTGCTACTAAAGTTGCGGGCATTTCAACTACAAGACTTGGCGCAGCAAAATCAATGCCAACACAGAAAGAAATAGAGGAATATTAAATGACTTATAAAGCTTCATCAAAAAGATACGAAACTATGCAGTATAGAAATTGTGGCAATACTGGACTTAAACTTCCATTACTCAGTCTTGGCTTATGGCATAATTTTGGAGGAAGCACTATGAGTACAGAGTCAAAAAAAGTTCTTTTTGAAGCTTTCGATTCAGGTATTACTCATTTTGATTTAGCAAATAATTATGGCCCTCCTTATGGTAGTGCGGAGAGTAATTTTGGTAAAGTAATGAAGAGTGATTTATCTAAATATCGAGATGAACTAATTATTTCTTCTAAAGCAGGTTATGACATGTGGGATGGACCTTATGGCGAATGGGGATCTAAAAAACATGTGATTGCAAGTTGTGATCAAAGCTTAAAAAGAATGAATTTAGATTATGTAGATATTTTTTATTCTCATCGATTTGACCCTAATACACTTCTTGAAGAAACTGCCGATGCCTTAGAAAGTATCTATAGATCAGGTAAGGCTCTTTATATTGGAGTCTCTTCTTATTCAGCAAAAAAAACCAAAGAAATGTATTCAATCTTAAAAAATAGAGGAATTAAAATATTAATTCACCAGCCATCTTATTCTTTAATCAATAGATGGATTGAGAAAGATTTAGCACCTACTCTAATAAAAAAAGGAGTTGGCTGTATTGCATTTTCTCCACTTGCCCAAGGTATGTTATCTGAAAAATATTTCAAAGGTATTCCTAAAATTTCTAGAGCTAATCAAAAAATCACATCTCTAAATAAAGAATTAATTACAAAAAAAAATCTTAAGATACTTCAGGAACTCAATGAAATTGCAAAAAAAAGAGGTCAATCCCTATCTCAAATGGCAATAGCATGGGTGCTTAATAATAAAGCAATAACCTCTGCTTTAATTGGAGTAAGAAACACCCAACAACTTCGTGAAAATATTAATGCTTTAAAAAATTTAGATTTTTCAAAAAGCGAATTAGCTTTGCTAAATAGAACAGCTCATGATGAAGGAATTAATCTTTGGGCACCATCTAGTTCATTTTAAAATTTTTTAATTAATATCTAAGTTAAGCTATAATATCTCTTCACGAGCACAGTCGCTGAAGGCAGTAATATATTAATTTTAAAGTAATGTGTTTCTCTATTTATTATTTTGCTTATTATGCATAATTCCACCAAATGATACTCCAGATAACTCACTCATTTCCTTCTTCCAAGTTGTTAGGTCATTTATAGAAAGTTTATTAAGATGATCATGCCCGCAAGCTCTCGCTAATGTCTTCATTAGATCTACAGAAGCATTAAAAAATCTAGTTAATCTTGCGGAAGATTCGTCAATATTTAATTTTTTTCTTAGCTCTGGTTTTTGAGTGGCAATACCAGCTGGGCAATTATTTGTATTACATATTCTAGCGCCCACACATCCTATTGCTTGCATAGCAGAATTAGAGATTGCAATACCATCTGCTCCAAGAGCAAGTGCTTTTACAAAATCTGCAGAAGTTCTTAATCCACCTGTTACAATTAATGACACATGGTCATATCTCTTTTTATCTAAATAATTTCTAGCTCTTGCCAAGGCTGGAATTGTAGGAACAGAAATATTATCTCTAAATATCAAGGGAGCCGCTCCAGTTCCACCACCACGCCCATCGAGAATAATATAATCAGCACTAGCACTTACTGCAAATTCAATATCGTTTTCTATATGTTGAGCCGATAGCTTAAATCCTATTGGAATACCCCCTGTTAATTCTCTAACTCTATTAGAAAATTTAAGAAAATCATCAACAGTTGTTAAGTCTTTGAAGGTAGATGGAGAAATAGCATCTTCACCTTCTGGAATTTGTCTTACCTCAGATATTTTACCTGTAACTTTATTACCTGGTAAATGTCCGCCCGTTCCAGTTTTTGCGGCTTGACCACCTTTAAAATGAAAAGCTTGAACATTTTTTAATTTATCTTCTGAATAGCCGAATTTAGCAGAAGCAAGCTCATAAAAATACTTTGAATTATTATTTTGCTCTTCTAAAAGCATTCCACCTTCTCCTGAACAAATTCCTGTACCAGCTCCCTCAGCACCTTTTGCTAAAGCAATTTTTGCCTCTTCTGATAGTGCACCAAAACTCATGTCAGATACAAAAATTGGAATCTTTAACGTTAGAGGTTTTTTTGAGTTTTTACCTATAATTATCTCTGTCCCAACTTGATCGTCATCTAAGAGAGGTTTTTTTGCTAGTTGGGCTGTAAGTAATTGAATATCTTCCCATCTTGGTAAGTCTTTAGAAGGAACGCCCATTGCTCCCATTTCTCCATGATGACCGAGTTTTGTTAAGCCATTTTTTGCAAGCTCATGTATGTATGCAAGATGCGGCTCTTCTTCTGTACTCTTTATTTCATTAGTGCTTGAAACTTCTTGTGATTTATTAATTTGATCAGAAGTAAAATTTTTATGCGTACCGTCACAATAAGGTTTGGTACTACTATGTTTACACATACAAAGATAAGCATCATCAGTTTCCTCAGCTCTAAAACTTATAGGCTCAAATGAAGTACCAGCATGAGACCAATCACAAAATGGTTGGTTTTTGGATTTTCCACAAGTACAAAACATGTA
>JAQBUY010000028.1 GCA_027623775.1 Pseudomonadota bacterium | reverse complement strand
CTTTAATCAAGGAATTGAGCGGTCCGCAGATTCAATTTACACCGGATTCATGCACGAACTCAAAGGAACTAAGAATTTCATCGAACACGCGCTGGACAATCCCCATGAAAACTTCAAAGTGGCAGCTTGGGGGGATAGGATATTCGAGTTTATAATGAAAAAGCTTGACAATGTTCAGTTTTATGGTAGTATACCCTTCTCTGAAATGCCGTCGTTCTATAATTCAAACAAGTCAATGTTCTATCGCCCGGAATTCTACGAGCCCTTTTGTCGGTCAGTAGGGGAGGCTATTCTTTGCGGCGTAAAGATAATCGGCAACGATAAAATAGGATGCCTTCACTATTTTAATGAGGTGGGCATTGATAAGTTCCGAGAGGAGTGCGCTAATGCACCCAAAAACTTCTGGAGGGTTATAAATGAATCAATTTGACGGAGAATTCATGTGTGGCTCCTATTTTAAGAGCTTGTGCAAATACAGTGTGCAAGAATACGTCGACGCAAGAACTCACAAGTTTTGTTTCAAGATACATCAAGATGGAGACCCGACTAAAATCTTTTGCAAGACAGAGTATTTAAATCATTTTTTACATAATTTTTCAATAGAGCGCCCCTTCGATTTATTGACTCATAATTCAGACATCAATATCACTTCCGGAAATTATGACAACGCGAAGAGCTTGCAACCGAATTTACGGCACTGGTACGCTCAAAACCTAAACTGCAATGATGAGATGATGCGTGTGTTACCAATCGGCTTGGCTAATCCTAAATGGGATCACGGAAACCAGTCTATATTCGAAAAAATACAAAAACTAGATTGGGATAAAAATAAAATTCTAGACGTTAACTTTGATATATATACTAACGCAGTAGAGAGGTGGGAATGTTTAAACTTGATAGATCTACCCATGCGAGACAGACTTCCCTTTGAGGATCATTTAAAACAGATAGCTTCATCTTTTTTCTGCATTTCCCCTGAAGGAAATGGGCTTGATTGCCATAGGCACTGGGAATCTTTATATCTAAAAACCATCCCTATCGTCACTCGTTCTGTTTTTACAGAAAAATTAAAAGACCTAGGATTGCCGTTTATAATCCTAAAGGATTGGTCTGACTTTAAAAACTTAAACCTCACCAAAGAGCTTTATGATTCCACCATTTGCGATTTCAACTGGGATTCACTGAATAAAACCTTTCTAAACTAACATTCATGAGTAATAAACCATCTGTATCTACCATTCTTAATTGTTACCGTCGGCCTCATTCCCTAAAAACTCAATATGAAGCCGTCAAATCTCAAACTATACACTCCGAAGAGATTATGATATGGAAGAATCATCCATTAGATTCTACCCAGTTTGATTTTTCTGAAATAAATGACTCCGCTATCTCTATCAACAATGCCAATTATGGCGTTTGGGCACGTTTTGCTTTTGCTTTAAATAGTAATTCTGATTATATTTGCGTTATTGACGATGATACTATTCCGGGTCCTCGATGGTATCAAAACTGTATAAACTCTATAGAACATGAACAAAACGGCCTTTATGGTACGGTAGGGGTTGTTTTTCATGATCTGGATTATAAAAATTTCACTCGCCATGGATGGCCTAATCCTAATTCAGAAACAAAACGAGCAGATATAGTAGGCCACGCTTGGTTTTTTCATAGAGACCTTCTTTCTGCTTTCTGGCGAGAAGTAGACGTTCCCCTTTCCAGAATTTGTGGCGAGGATATGCATTTCTCTTACTCCATTCAAAAGTATCTAAACCTTAATACGTATGTACCCCCTCATCCATCGGATGATTTAAGCTTGTGGGGTAGTCAACCATCTTCAGCTTACAAATACGGAGTTGATGATAATGCGATTTCCGTAGAGTGTTCGGGCAAGAGTACATTTGGAGAATCCCTTACTAAATATTACAACAAGGGATTCAAATTGCTCGATATACCCCAAACCGTAGAGTCTCAATCATCTAAGGTTTTGGCTGCTCCATCTTGCTCATGAAGCGCAGCTTGGTAGTGTACGGTACTCGCCCCGAATTTCTGAAAGTTCAGACATTACTGGCGCTAGACTGCTCAATTGATTCTTTGTTTATCCAGCAGCATACCGATATCATAGACTTCGGGCTTCCCACTCATAAAATAAGCATTTTAAATACGTGCTCAAATCGCCTTAATTCTATTTTTTGCGAGATTTTCAACAAAGCTGAAAGTATCATTGATTCTTATGATAATATAATCGTCCAAGGAGATACGGCCACGGTGGCAGCGGTTAGTTTTGTAGCTTATCATTTGAATAAAAAACTCTTTTATATAGAATCCGGGCTTCGCAGCTTTGATCTCAATCATCCATATCCAGAGGAAGGTTACAGACAAATGATTGCTAGAATAGCTGATGTAAATTTTGCACCCACTAGTTTATCTTCCAATAACCTAAAAGAAGAAAGAGTAAGTGGTAAAATTCATACAGTAGGAAACTCAGCATTAGATAATCTTCTAGAGTTCAAAACTGGAGAATATGGGGACCAAATTCTTATTACTTTACATAGAAGAGAAAACCACCATTGGATGGATGAATGGTTTAGAGAAATAAATAAACTAGCTATAGAAAACCCTAACCTAGAATTTATTCTACCAATTCATCCTAATCCAAATGTTCAAAAACATAGAGGATTACTTACTCATGTAAATGTAGTTCCTCCTCTAACCCATGAACAACTAATCAATACTCTAAGAAACTCAAAATTTATTATCTCAGATAGTGGAGGTTTACAAGAAGAAGGTTCATTCTTCAATAAAAAAGTAATAGTTTGTAGAGAAACTACTGAAAGACCAGAAGGGATACATACAGGACATCTTTATTTATGTCCTTCTCCCTCAGATTTGAAAGTATTATTTGATAAACTAAAAGAGGATTATTACATTGATACTAAGTGTCCTTATGGAGATGGTAAAACAAGTAAAAAGATTCTAAATATCCTAAATGAGAACTAAAGATTTCAAATCAGACTTTTACCTTATTTTAGATAAGTTCAAAAATAAGGAAAACTTCTCATTCCTTAGATTCTCAGATGGTGAAATGTACATTCTTCAAAATAAAGGTATTGTACTAAGTGGTAACCAGGTAAAAGTAGATGGTGTAGTAGATACTCATGGTCCAGGACACCCCCAATATGATTCTAAACTATTTGACCCAAACCACCACTCTCAGTTTAGAGATTATTTAGTAGCAAGTTTTTTACATTCTCAACCAAACTACTTCAAAGGTATTTCTTGTCAATGTTGTGTTGGTAAAGATAACTTTGATTGGCAGTTAGAAAATTTAGGAGGGGATGATGATAATCTAACCTGGGCAAATCTACTTGTAAACTCTAACTATTCTTTATTCATGGAAGAGTTTTACCCAGAAATAAAAAATAGAGGTGCTTATGTAATCTGTAATGAAGCAGCAGATTTATCTCATTTAGATTGGGTAAAGGGAATATTCACAGTGAAAAGTGATATTTTTGATAACTTTGCTACTTACACCTCTCAACTAAAATCATTTATTGAAGAGAATAATATTGAGAATGAAGTATTCTTATTCTCAGCTTCATCACTCTCTAACATATCACAATATGTTTTAGCTCAATCTCACCCAAACAATACCTACATTGATATTGGAACTGGGTTATCTTATGAGTTCAAAATACCTTCAAAAAGAGGTTATTTAGATCAATATTATTCAAACCAACCTGTAACAGGATATTGCATATGGAACTAGTAGAATGTACAAAAGAATATTGGGAGTTTGTTAGACTCCTAAGAATGGATGAAAGAGTACTTGATGGATTTATTGAACAAGTTGAAATAACTCCTGAACAGCAAGAAAAATACATGACCAAATATTCTCATTGTTACAGAATAGCCCTAATAAATAACCAACCAGCAGGATTTGTTGGAGCCATAACAGATGATATTAGAGTCTGCACCCATCCAGATTTCCAAGGTAAAGGTTTAGGAAAGTTTATGTTAGAAGAATGTATGAAAATATGGCCTACTTCTTATGCTAAAGTAAAAATAAATAACTTAGCAAGTAATAAACTCTTCTTAGCAGCAGGCTTTGAGACAACAGGAAATGATAATACCTTTATTTACTATAAAAAATCATGATTAATCTAAAAAGTTCAATAACTGAAAAAGGAAGATATGTCTCCAAAATACTACATTTTGTAGGTGGAGAAAAAAGAACCTTTAATAATGTAGATACCCACTCTATCAAACAAGGACAGTTCACTAAGTTTGAAACTAAAGATGGTAGATTGGTAATGGTAAATGATAAAAATATCCTTTGTATAGAAATAATTCAAGAAAATCAAGACTAATATGTTACACAATCCCTACAAAATAGTAAAAATGTTTGAGGAAGAAATAGCCCATTACACAGGTGCTCCTCATGCTGTTTCAGTTGATAGCTGCACTAATGCTTTATTTCTTGTTTGTAAATACTTAGAAGTAAAGGAAGTAACTATCCCATCAAAAACTTATCTCTCAGTTCCACAATCCATTATTCACTCTGGAGGTGAAGTAATATTTGATAAAACACCTCAAACCAATCATTGGAAAGGAATGTACCAACTAAAACCTTATCCAATCTGGGATGCTGCTAAAAGACTCACAAGTGGAATGTATATTCCAGGACAATACATGACTTTATCATTCCATATCAAAAAACTATTACCTATTTGGAAAGGTGGAATGATTCTAACTGATAATGCTAAAGCAGCAGATTGGTTCAAGAAAGCTAGATATGAAGGTAGGGGTGAAAAACTTTATCATGAAGATGATATTGATATGTTAGGTTGGAATATGTACATGACCCCCCAACAGGCGTCTCATGGATTATCATTAATGCAAAATTACCCAACAAATGTACCTGACTTAGGAGAAAATAATGGGTATAGAGATTTAACAGAATTTACTGTTTTTAAAAATTACAAAAAAATAATATAAATGAAAAAAGTATTAATTACAGGAGGAGCCGGTTATTTAGGTTCTGTTTTAACTGAGGTATTATTAAATAATGGATATAATGTTACAATTATAGATAATTTGTTATACAAACAAACTTCAGTGGCGCCGTTTACTTATAATAAAAATTTTAATTTTATTTTAGGTGATGTTACTGATAATACATTATTAAAAAAATTAGTAGAAGAAAACGATGTTATAATACCTTTAGCAGCAATTGTTGGTATGCCAGCCTGTAAATCACAACCAGAACTAACAATTAAAATTAATTACGAACAAGTAAAAAACATAACAAAATGGGCAACTAAAAATCAAATGATTTTAATCCCAAACACAAATAGCCAATACGGATCATCAACAGAAATTATAACTGAAGATTCTCCTTTTAAACCTTTATCGTTATACGCAGAAACTAAATGTGATGCTGAAAAATCTGTTTTAGATTCAGGTAATGGTATTGCTTTAAGATTGGCGACTGTATTTGGTATGTCTTATAGAATGAGAACTGATTTATTGGTAAATGATTTTGTATATAAAGCGATGACTGATGGATATTTGGTTTTATTTGAGTCTCACTTTATACGTAACTATATACACATTAGGGATATTGCGAATACATTTTTATTTATGATTCATAATTACGAAAAATGTAATAATAACGCTTATAATGTCGGCTTAACTACCGCTAATTGCACAAAATTAGAATTGGCTCAAAAAATACAAAAATTCATTCCTGATTTAGTTATTGTTGAAAATAACTTTAAACAAGATTTTGATCAAAGAAATTATATGGTGTCTAATTCTAAATTAGAGTCATTAGGTTGGTTACCTAATTTTACACTTGAGGATGGTATTAATGAGTTAATATCCGGATATAATTTAATTAATAAATTTAAAAATAAAGATTTTACAAATTTATAATATGGTAACATTTTATAATTTAGGTGAATTAGGTAGATTGGGTAATCAGTTATTTCAATATGCAGCAATAAAATCCCTTTCATTAAAAAATAATTACGAATGTAAAATACCTAACATAACTGTTAAATCTTGGCATGGACAAAAATCATTACTAAATTGTTTTAATATTGAGTCAGGGTTTTTTACGGATGAGGAAATATCTAAAGTGAATAAAACCTATAACGAACCAAGATGGGACAAGATTGACGAAAACTTTTTTTCTATTCCAGACAACACCAACATCAATGGTTTTTTTCAAAGTCTGTTTTATTTTGAAGAGTTTGAAAACCAAATTAAAAAAGAACTAACACCAAAAGAAGAGTTTTTGTTACCAAATAAAGATTACATTAAAAAACTAAAAGAACAATATGAGGGGTATGAGATAGTTAGTGTACATATTAGAAGAGGAGATAATATGGAAAATAATCAAGAAGGTCTAATTAAGGCATATGAAAAAAATGGATTGTATTTTACATATTTCAACAAAGCTAAAGAAGTTTTTAAAAATAAAAAAGTAAAATTTTTAATTTTTACTGGTGGTGCACGTGGAGACGAAAACAACAACTCAGACATTAAATGGTGTAAAGAAAATTTTATAGGGGATGAATTCATTTTTTCAGAAAATCAAAAACAGATTGATGATTTTTGTAGAATCATGTCTTGTGATCATAACATACTTTCACATGCTAGTAGTTTTGGTTGGTGGGCTGCTTACATAAACCCAAACCCAAATAAAATAGTTGTTGCACCAGAATGGTATCATCCTGATGAGCCAACACTTAAAAGAAATAAATTTTACCCTAGTAATTACATTTTAAAATAAAAAATATGAATTTAATTTTTGATATTGGATATAATGTTGGTGAATTTTCACAAACATGTTTTATAAAACACCCAAACTGTAAAGTTATTGCGGTTGAGGCTAACCCATCTTTATATGAGATTAGTCAAAAAAATAATCAAAACAATAATTTATTAGTATTAAATTATTTAGTATCTAATAAAGACAATGAAAAATTAGACTTTTTTGTTTCACCATATGCAACGGGAGTATCGACGGCATCTTTAGAATTTATGGAAAATTCTAGATTTACTAAAGGTAGTAAAAATCTACCTGAAAAATCAATAAAATGGTCAGAACCAATAAAAATTAATACAATAACCATAGACACTTTAATAGAAAATCATGGTTCTCCAGACTTAATAAAGATAGATGTTGAAGGATATGAATATAATGTACTTTTAGGTTTAACAAAAAAAGCAAAACACATTTGTTTTGAATGGCACGAAGAAGAATATGAAAATCTTTGTAAAATATTAGATCATTTAGAAAATTTAGGTTATAATGAATTTGGTGTAATAGGTTGGTTTGATGAAGGTGATATATTTGAAAAAGCAACATTTTCAGATAAAGGGGATCCATATTTAGAATACCCTAAAGAATTTTTTAATAGAAAAGATTTAGAAATTGAAAAATTAATTAACTCTGAAAGAAGAATAAATTATGGTATGTTTTTTGCAAAATGAAAATAGTTTATAGTGTTGGTGGGGAATACAGTGATTGTATTGTAAAATACTTTGATTTAAATGATTTTGAAAAAAGTTTAGATGATGATACTGTTATTTTTTGGGGTTGGTCTAGTTTGGATAATCTTTCAGAAAAAGAAAAATACAAAAATTATAAAAATAAATATTTTATAAATACCGCTCAACCATGTGAAATAATAAATGGTTATAGCGACATTGAAAAACAAGAATACTTTGATAAGGTATATACTATATGCCCATACACACCCAACGTAGTGAATACTGAAAATAAAAGATTTGATCCAATATGTTTTCCGTATAATTCAAAATATTTTGAAAAATACAATAATATAACCCCTAAAGATAAAATTTACGATGTTATATATTATGGACAAATCCATAATGAAATTTATACTAATTTAATAAATTCAATAAGTAAATTTAATTATAGATTATGTGCTCCAAGTATTGACACATATGTTAGACATAACAAACATAAAAATATTACAGATTTAGGAATAAGTAGTTTAGAAAAATGGGACTTATTAAGTAAATGTAAAATAAGTGTTGGATTTAATTTAATTTTTATAAATGATAATCATATAAGAAATTTAAAAAATTTATCGAACATCAATTTATTTGAAAATATTGAATTGGTGTACACAAAAAAAATTATGCCTCAAATGAAAACAAGAATGGTTGAAGCGGCGTTAACAAAAACTTTAATGTTAATTTATAAAGATGAATGGAACGTTATTGAGAATTGGTTTGAACCTAATGTTGATTTTTTATATTGGGAAACCTTTGAGGAATTAGAAAAAATGATGAGTGATATTTTAAATAACTACAACAATTATTGGCATATTGTTGAGAATGCTCATGAAAAGGTAAAAACTTTTTCACTAAATAAACTTTTTAAAAAAATACAAACCAATTATACTGTTTGAGTATTTTGATGGTAATACTGTACAATTTGGATACAAAAAAGAACAATTAATTAAACTTTTACTTGAGTACGGATATACTGATTTTAGTTACCCAACTGAAAGTGACATTTTAGTAAAAAAATAAAATAACATATATGGAAAATTTAAAAAATAAAAAAATTTTAGTTACAGGATCATCTGGATTTGTTGGTAAAAATTTAATTAATAAATTAACGACACTCGGATTTAAAAATCTATTATCCCCAAACTCTAATGAGTTAGATTTAACTAACGAACAATCGGTTAAAAAATATTTTGAAGATAATAAACCTAATATTGTATTACATATTGCAGGATTAGTGGGGGGTATATCTATAAATAAATTAAAACCTGCTGATTTTTTTTATAAAAATGGTATGATGAGTATGTTAGTAACTCATTACTCTTATTTAAATAATGTAGAAAAATTAGTTTCATTGGCTGCGGGTTGTGGGTACCCAAAAAACATACCTGTACCTTTTTCTGAAGACGATTTTTGGAATGGGTTACCGGATATGAATTCATACGGGTATTCTTTAGCAAAAAAAAATTTAGTAGTAGGATCATGGGCATATAATGAACAGTACGGATTTAATCACACAGTATTAATACCTGCAAATCTTTACGGACCTTATGATAATTTTAATTTAGACACTTCACACGTTATACCCGCATTAATACGAAAATTTTTAGACGCTAAAGAAAACAATTTAGATGAAGTTGTTGTTTGGGGTACCGGAGTAGCAACTAGAGAATTTTTATATGTAGAGGACACTGTAAATGCTATTATAGATGCAATAGAATGTAATGAAACAGGTCCTTTTAATTTAGGTACAGGTAAAGAAACCTCAATAAAAGAATTAAACGAAACTATTTCTAAAATTGTTGGGTACGAAGGTAAAATTATTTGGGACACAACTAAACCTGACGGTCAACCAAAAAGATTTTATAATATGGATAAATTTAAAAATTCTTTTGGGTATATACCTAACACAACCCTAAAGGATGGTTTAGAAAAAACAATACAATGGTATATTAACAATAAAAATATAGTAAGATTATGATACTTAATGGTTTTTTAGATATTAATGGTAAGTTTATTATACCTGAACATATTAAAAATATAAGATTTGATATTGGTTTAAGTTATTGTGCACCAAACAGTACAATATGGTTAAATGATAGTGACGATACCTTTGTTATAGGTATTGAAGCAAATAAGTATGCATGTGATAAAATAATATCGGGAGGATTTATTGCACATCAAAAACATTTATCATTCCCGTACCCACATAAAAATTTTGTTTTAATAAACGTAGCATTAGATGATGTTAAAGAAATGACTACTAAACCATTTTACCACATGAGTTCAGATGTTGGGGTGTCTTCCCTTTTAAAACCCACCGATAGTTTAGGTCATACGTTACAAGAGGTTAGTGACGTTACGGTAATACCATTTTCTTTTATTTTAGAAAAAATTGATTGGGATAGGTTTGAATATGTAGAATTAGTTAAAATAGATACTCAAGGCAAAGATTTAGATATTATAAAAAGTGCTGGTAAATTTTTAGATAAAATAGTTTATTTAAATTGTGAAATAAACACATTTGATCATTATGAAAATAATAATAAACCAAACCAATTTAATGACTTTTTAATAAATAACGGATTTGATTTTGTTTTAGACAATTCTTTTGTTAATGGTGAAGTTGTTGATAGAACTTATATAAATAATAAATTTATACATTTAAAAGATAAAATAAATTACTTTGTATTATGATAAAAAATATTTTAGTGACTGGAGGTGCGGGATTTATCGGTTCACATTTAGTTAAAAGATTGGTAAAAGAAGGACATAATGTTACGGTAATAGATAATTTAGAAAGAGGTAAAATTGATTTTTTAACAGAGGTTATAGAAAATATAAAAGTGGTTATGTGTGATTTAACCAACTACAATGAATGTAAAAAATATTTTATAAAAAAAGATATTGTTATACATTTAGCATCTAAAGTAGGTGGTATTGGTACGTATACATCAAAACCATATGAAGTAATGCATTCTAATATGGAAATGGATAAAAATGTTTTAAAATGCGTTATTGAAAATAAAATACATAAGTATTTTTATGCTTCTTCAGCACACGTCTACCCCAAAGAGTTACAGACAATACCCAATTCTCCTATGATTAAAGAATCTGAAGCATATCCCGCAAACCCAGAACTTACGTATGGTTGGGCAAAATTAATAGGTGAAAAATTAATAGAGTCTGCGGTAATTGAAAATAATTGGATGAATGTTGGTGTTGGTAGATTTATTGGTATTTACGGGGAAAACCAAGATTATGGTTTATCTACAGGCTCAGTTATACCTGTTTTTTCACATAGAGCAATTAAACACCCTGAAATAGAATTTGATGTGTGGGGTAATGGTGAAGAAACAAGATCATATTGTTATATTGACGATGCTCTTGATTGTATTTTACTTATGTTAGAAAAAATGGATGAAATAAATTTTGTTGGTCCTCTTAATATTGGTAAAGAAGAAAGAGTCACTATTTCTGATATCGCTAAAACTATAATTGACATTTCAGAAAAAAAAATTAATATTAATTATGACAAAACTAAAAAAACTGTAATTTGGGGTCAGTGGTGTGACTGTGAAAGTGCTAAAAATATTTTAGGATGGGAAGCAAAAGTTGACATTAAAACCGGAATTAAATTAGTCTATAACGACATTAAAAAAAGATTAAATAATGAATCAAAGAAAGTATCTACCAACACTATCTGAATTAATTGATAGGTTAAGTATTGCACAATTAAAAGAAGTTTTTATTTCAGAACATAAAGACGAATACTCAAAAGAAATATCTGAAATTATACACGATATCCAAATAATTTTAGATGAAACAAACGGTAATATAAATGCAGAAACTATTAGAGCAATAGTTGTACTATCTCAAATGAATTTACATATTTGGCATAACGAATCAAATTATAGAAAAGGAATTAAAGATGGTAATAATTTAGAACTAACTCATGGGTTAAACGGTATTAGAAATACTGCTAAAAACATTATTCAGGAAAGCATCGGAGGTCGAAAAGACTATAAGATTGACTGTATAGCTGCTGAGTTTAAAGACTGGGAGATAAGCTGGGGTGAGTGAAATTTTAGTCATAGGAGATAGCTGCAAAGATATTTACGTATATGGTTCTTGTGATCGCCTGTGCCCAGATTTTCCTGTTCCGTCCTTTATCCCTTCTTATGAAAAACAAAACTTGGGTATGGCTGGGAACGTTTATCAGAACGTCGTTGCCTTGGGGGAAAGAGCCAGTCTCAAAACCAATAACGCTACGATAGAAAAAACACGATACATAGACGAAAAAACCAACCATATGTTTTTAAGGGTTGATTCTGGAGAGGAGAAAGTCCAAAGGATAACAGAGCTTTCTACAGAACTCTTCAAAAACTATCAATTAGTAGTAATATCGGATTACAACAAAGGATTCCTCAGAGAAGAAGATATTCAGTTTATCTGCGAAAACCATGATCAAGTTTTTATAGATACCAAGAAAATTCTAGGGGATTTTTGCAAAAACTGCTCTTTTATAAAAATAAACCAAGAGGAATACAATAACTCTTTTGAATATATAAACAAAAACTCTTGGACACATGGCAAAACAATACAAACCCTAGCAGGGAAAGGTTGCCAATTAGGAGATCATCATTTTCCAGTCAACAAAGTAGAGATAAAAGATCCCTGCGGAGCAGGAGATACTTTTTTAGCTGCGCTATGTGTTAATTTTCTAAAAACCAAAAAAATAGAAGAAGCAATTGATTATGCCAACAAATGCGCTACTATAGTTGTGCAGAAAAGAGGAGTCACCACAACCAAGGAGGATTAAAATATGAAAATACTAATTACAGGGGGAGCTGGGTATATAGG
Organism: Pseudomonadota bacterium; assembly: GCA_027623775.1. GTDB lineage: Bacteria > Pseudomonadota > Alphaproteobacteria > HIMB59 > HIMB59 > HIMB59. The sequence continues at coordinate 2,204 of JAQBUY010000028.1, read as the reverse complement.
AAGCGAACTTGTTGGCTTTTTGCTAAGGGAAGGCCACGAAGTTGTTGTTGTTGACAATTTAAAATATGAGCCTACGTCCCTCTTAAGGTATGCTTCTCATATAAATTTTGAATTCGAAAATTTAGACGTTAGAAGAAAAAGCTCCTTAAAAAAAATAATGGGCGGCTGTGATGTTATTATTCCTCTCGCATGTTTAGTAGGCTTTCCTCTCTGCGAAGACAATCCCATAGAGGCCGCGCAAGTTAACTACGAGGTAAATAAATGGATCGCTGAAACCAAATCTTCCGACCAAATAGTCATCTACCCTTGCACCAATTCTGGTTATGGCTCTAGCGATGGCGGCGTATGCACCGAGGAGTCCCCTCTTCGCCCCCTCTCTCTTTATGGCAGAACTAAAGTGGACGCTGAGAAAGCCTACCAAGACACCGAAGGATGTTGCACTCTCAGATTAGCTACCGTGTTTGGCCCATCTAGTCGCCCCCGAACCGACCTTCTGGTTAATAATTTTGTTTTAAAAGCTATAAAAGACAAGGTGTTAGTTTTGTATGAATGTGAGTTTATGAGAAATTATGTTCACATTCTGGACATCTGTAGGGTATATAATTTTATTTTAGATAACTGGGAAAACTGCTCGCAACAAACCTTCAATATAGGGAATGACGAAATAAACATGAACAAGCTCCAGCTTGCTGAAAAAATTGGAGAACATCTTCCTGTCGAAATAATTAAATCCGAGTTCACTCAAGACCCAGACAAAAGAGATTACATTGTGAGCAGCCAGAAGATTTACGACGCCGGTTTTAGCTGTAAATATGACCTAGATATAGGCATTAAACAATTAATTAAAATGTATAGCCTTATCGATAAGCCTTGGCACGCCAACTACTAAACATGAAGACCTCTTCGACTCAAAAAATTAACTTCGTCCCCAAAGGATGGGGCTTCGAAAAATGGATTCACAATTGTGATTTATACTGCGGCAAGCTTTTGTATTTTGTTAAAGATAAGAAATGTTCGTGGCACTATCACGCCCTTAAAGACGAGGCTTTCTATGTGCAATCAGGAAAGATTTTAGTAAGATATTCAAAAGAAGACTCTCTTGACGAGGCTGCAGAAGTTATTCTGAATGTGGGGGACAATTTTCATGTACCTGTGGGCCTTAGACATCAAATGGAGGCTATCGAAGACACAGAATTGTTTGAGTTTTCTACGCAGCACTTTGACCGCGATAGTCATAGATTAAAAAAAGGAGACTGAATAGACTTCTTAAAAGGCTTAGAGTTTAAATATTGGAAAAATCTTATATTATCATCAAAGGAAAGATTATGAAAAAAATAGTTATAACAGGCGTCACCGGCCAAGATGGAAGTCACATGGTCGACTATCTATTGAAAAATACTGGCCATAAACTTTATGGCGCCGTTCGCCGCTTAAGCGTAAAGAATCATGAGAACATTCTTCACCTAGAAGATGAACCTCGTTTTGAGCTGATAAATATGGATCTCAATGATGCCCACAGCATCCGGGACATTATTATTGACTTAAAACCCGACTATTTCATTAATTTTGCAGCTCAATCTTTTGTTGCGGGCAGCTGGAACTATCCTATTCAAACGTGGGATACAGATGCAACCTCTGTACTGCATATACTAGAGTCTATTCGTCGCTTTGCACCTCAGTGTCGCTTTTATAATGCAGGATCGTCGGAAGAGTTTGGCGATGTAGTATACAGCCCTCAGGATGAAAACCACCCCCTCTTGCCTCAATCTCCCTATGGCGCCGCTAAATGCGCGGCTCGTCACATAGTTAGGGTTTACAGGGAATCGTATAAGCTTTTCGCCATTCAAGGCTGGCTATTCAACCACGAAGGGAGTCGTCGCGGCCTTGACTTTGTCACGCGCAAGATCACCCATACTGTCGCTCGCATAAAGCACGCCTTAGAGAACAATAAGCCAGTTCCCGTTTTAAAACTTGGCAACATAGAAGCTGAACGAGACTGGAGTGACGCGGAGGATTTTATGGAGGGGGTATGGTTGATGATCAATGGGGAGAAGCCCAATGGCTATATTCTTGCAAGTGGCAAAATGCACAAGGTCAGGGACTTCTTAAACAAAGCGTTAAAAGCTGCCGACATAGACTTTACCTCCGAAGGAAACGCCGATAACGAAAAATACTTCACCAAAGAAGGTGTCTTGATTTTTGAG